>CBQWHS010000256.1:0-6154 GCA_967728665.1 uncultured Chryseosolibacter sp.
ATCTTTCATAGTCGGCTAGCTCCTGAGCGTACTTCGCTTTCTCCTTTTCGATTTCTGCAGCTGTCCTCTTTATTGACAATTTCAATTTTTCATGGAGTTCTTTAAGCTTTGGAGATAGTTGATATTTCATCTTTTTTTCCATACATCAATTCTTATCTTCTTTATTATTTTCAAGAGCTTCAAGACGGGTAACGATATCTTCCAGTCGCTTTTCAATTTTAACCAATCGTTTTATCGAAAGATCGATTCTCGTTTTGTGATTAGAATTTCGGTCCTCCAACTGATCGACCTTGTGAAGCAAATCTGCTACGACTTCATCCAAACCTCGATTCATGTGAATTTAATTAATTTGAAATAGTCCTCAATTAATTAAACTAAAATGAATCGCTGATGGGCTAATGAGCGAACGACATAAATCAGCCAATCATTAACAATTTCTATTCAATCTTCAACACAGCCATGAACGCTTCTTGGGGCACTTCCACCGTTCCAATCTGACGCATGCGTTTTTTTCCTTTTTTCTGTTTCTCCAAAAGTTTCCGCTTACGCGAAATATCACCACCATAACACTTCGCGATAACATTCTTGCGAATAGCTGAAATGGTTTCACGTGCGACAATCTTCTGACCGATGGCAGCCTGAATCGCCACTTCAAACATGTGACGTGGAATAAGCTCCTTCAATTTTTCACAAAGTTTTCGTCCCCATTCCTGTGCTTTGCCGCGGTGAACAATCGCGCTTAACGCATCAACCTTTTCTCCATTCAACATCACATCTAATTTCACCATGTCTGATTCCTGAACACCGATAACATGATAATCGAGAGATGCATATCCGCGAGAGATTGTTTTTAACTTATCGAAGAAATCAAAAACGATTTCAGCGAGTGGCATTTCGAATGTCAATTCAACACGATCTGTTGTAAGATAATTTTGATTCTTGATGACCCCACGCTTGTCCATACAGAGACCGATGATTGGGCCGATGTATTCAGACTTTGTAATAATCTGCGCTTTAATAAATGGTTCTTCGAACTTATCAAGTTTAGTAGCCTCTGGCATTTCAGAAGGCGCATGGATATCGACGACGGTACCATCCGTTAAGTGTGCCCTGAATTGAACCGAAGGAACCGTTGTGATCACCGTCATGTTGAACTCACGTTCGAGACGTTCTTGAATAATTTCAAGGTGCAGCATTCCAAGGAATCCGCATCGAAATCCAAATCCTAATGCAGCAGAAGTTTCAGGTTCCCAAACGAGCGATGCATCGTTGAGTTGAAGCTTCTCCATGGAAGCTCTCAGTTCTTCAAACTCCGTTGTATCAACCGGGTAGATGCCCGCGAACACCATCGGCTTTACGTTTTCAAAACCTTTAATGGATTCACCCGGATTTTCAGGATGCGTGATTGTATCGCCGACTTTTACTTCTTTGGCAACCTTGATTCCGGAAATCATATAGCCAACATTGCCAACGCCAATTTCATTTTTTGGCTGCTTGTCAAGCCGCAAAACACCAATTTCATCAGCGCTATAGATTTTATCTGTGTTAACGAATTTTACTTTGTCGCCCTTCTTAATTGTACCATTAAACACACGGAAGTATACTTCGATGCCGCGGAATGAATTGAAAACAGAATCAAAAATCATCGCCTGCAGAGGGGCTTTGGCGTCACCTTTTGGCGCCCTAATCCGATGCACGATTGCTTTTAAAATCTCTTCAATTCCGACTCCTTCTTTCGCGCTCGCGCGAAGTACGTCTTCACGTTTGCAACCGATCAATTCCACAATCTCATCCGTAACTTCCTCCGGCATTGCATGCGGAAGATCAATTTTATTCATTACCGGAATAATCTCCAGGTCATGTTCCAAGGCCAAATACAAATTCGAAATAGTCTGAGCTTCAATTCCCTGACTTGCATCAACAATCAATAACGCTCCTTCGCAAGCGGCAATTGCTCTTGAAACTTCATAGGAAAAGTCAACGTGGCCTGGAGTATCAATCAGATTAAGAATATACTCTTTTCCGTCCAGCTTATAGTTCATCTGGATGGCGTGAGCTTTGATTGTAATGCCTTTTTCACGCTCCAGATCCATATTATCAAGGACCTGCGCTTGCATTTGACGGTTGGTAAGCGTGCCGGTAAATTCCAGTAGCCTGTCTGCCAGGGTGCTTTTTCCGTGGTCGATATGTGCGATGATGCAAAAATTGCGGATGTTTTCCATTCCCTGTCGTATACCTCAAAAATGTGGACTGCAAAAGTAGGAATTTTTGCCTGGAAAACGGGAATATTTGAAGGGCCTTGGATGGAAGTTTGAAACTATGAAAAGAGGCTTTAAGAGGCCCTGTTTGCAATCGATTGAGCGACCAGCACGACACTCCAAGCAACGCAAAAAAAGTGAGTGGCGGCATCCATGGCGTTCCAGTTGAAAAATGAACGATGGCGCCAACTAATTTCGCTAATCCAGAAATGTTACCTGGAATGGAAAAGCACATTACGGCCAATCAGGATCGCTCGTACAATGGATTGATAAACAATTCGGAAGAAAAGTTTTGTTCGATCTTTTGACTTATTCAAAAGAACAACAAATTCTTGCAAAGCTGAACGTCACTGAAAGTGAATTGATTGAAAAATGGAAGGTCAGTGTGCGACAATGAAATTCCTGACGAAAAGAAAAAACGCTCCTCAGAATATCTGGGCGCTCAAAAATATTTTTTACCAATCTATTTATAAACCACTCCTTCTTTCATTACGAAAGAAATTTTTTCCAGTGTCTTAATATTTTGAATCGGATTTTCATCTGAACCTATGATGTCAGCAAACTTTCCTACTTCGAGTGTCCCAATTTTATCACTCATTCCTAAAATTCCGGCATTCGTCACAGTTGCAGATTTTATCGCCTCCATGGGTGGCATTCCCGCCTCCACCATGTAACCAAACTCTTTTGCATTTTCTCCATGTGGAAAAACTCCGGCATCCGTACCGAATGCCATCTTCACACCTCGCTTATATGCTTTGCGAAATGTCTCCTGAATCTGTGGACCAATTTCAGCTGCCTTCGGCGCAACCAACGGATGATAATAACCTTGAACCTTCGACATTTCTGCTACGAATTTTCCAGCCGTAATTGTCGGAACATAAAACGTTCCTTTCTGCTTCATCAAATCCATAATTTCTTCGGTCATCTTTGTTCCGTGTTCTATTGTTGTGATGCCTCCAAGAACAGCGCGCTTCATTCCTTCTGCTCCATGAGCATGTGCGGCAGTATGCATTCCATAATCCTTTGCCGTTTCAACAATTGCTTTGATTTCCTCTTCCGTGAATTGAGGACCGGAACCATCTTTCGCCAAACTCAACACTCCTCCCGTAGCTGTTATCTTTATTAAATCTGATCCCTCCTTGTATCGTTGACGTACAGCCTGCCTTGCTTCCTCCGGCGAATTTATCACACCTTCTTTTGGTCCTGGATCGCCCATCAAATCTTTACGGTAACTGTTTGTTGGATCAGCGTGACCTCCCGTTGTTGCAATTGATTTACCGGCTGTGAATACTCGCGGGCCAACAACAAGTCCTTGCGCGATGGCATTACGCAGCGAGATGTTAACACCTGAACCGCCAAGATCACGCACCGTGGTGAAGCCGGCCATTAAAGTCTTCTTTGCAAAAAGCGTTGATCGAAAAGCATTGTCTGCATCGTTCAGTGTGAACCGTTGCAGATTTTGATCTTTGTTTGTTTCGTTTTCCAGGTGCACATGCATGTCGATAAAACCAGGCATCACTGTTTTTTGACTTAAGTCGATAAGCTTATCCTCTGCCGCAGGCTTGGTGAAACCCTTCAGGATTGATGTGATCTTATTTCCTTCCACGACAATCGTCATTTGCGATTGCACCACATCGGATTTTCCGTCAATCAGGCTTCCACAGTGTATGATTGTTTTCTGTGCGAATGCAAGCGTGCTTGCAAAGACAATTAAAACAAAAGTATATAACGTCTTCATTTGAATTAAAGTAAAAATTTCTGCGTGGCCTTTTTTAAAGATTCAATTTCGTTCGAACTCATTGGACCAGACTTGACTTGCAACAACAATTCAACCAACACTTGCCTCTCATATCCAAGCTTAGAGGCAACTTCGGAACAAAATGTAATTTCTTCTTTGTACATCCGTTCATCCATCTTCATCAACTGAACAAGTGAAAAAATATAATCGAATTTCTGATCGCGACTCAGGTTTTTTGGAATAATAGTTTCATGCTTTTGCTGAAGTAGCGTGGTGACCTGATCGGGATAAATGCCGTGTGCTCTGCCGATGTTAACGAGGTAATTTCGTTCTCGTTCGGCTACCGAGCCATCAATCTGTGCCAAGCTAATCAGCAGTTTAAGTTGGGCTAGTGCTTGCATGGGGTAAGGTTAACTCTTAACGGACCAAGATATAACAAATTACCAATACCTTTATATGATGAATTTTCTGGCGCACATTTATCTCTCCGGATCAAATGAAAAAATGATGGTGGGTAACTTCATCGCAGATTTTGTGAAGGGAAGAGCAGCGCTTGAGAAATTTGACGGTGAAATTATCAGGGGAATCGAATTGCACCGCGCCATCGATGAGTTCACAGATTCCCATCCAATTGTAACAAAAAGCAAAATTAGACTTCGCCCGAAGTACCGGCATTACTCCGGTGTGATCGTTGACGTTTTTTATGATCACTTCCTCGCAAAAAATTGGGACCGCTATCATACAGAGGCGTTGCCGGATTTTGCAGAAAGAATTTATCAAACAATTGAAAAACATAATAGTATTTTACCGGAAGGTGTAAATCGAATGCTTCCTTATATGATCAGAGGCAACTGGCTGGTGAATTATTCAAAACCGGAAGGCATTCATCGTGCGCTGACGGGTATGTCGAGACGTACGCCATTCGAATCAAAAATGGATGAAGCCATTGGAGATCTAATTAAACACTACGATGAATTCAAAACTGAATTTGAAGAATTTTTTCCGATACTTGAATCGTACGTTGCAAACCGACAACCTGATCAAGCGCGAGCGTAAAAATTAATTCGGGTCTCTTTCGCGCCAAGCGATTGAAGGTAATCAATCACCGGTTGCGCTTCACCCTTTTGCGCATGATGAAGCAATGTAAATCCATGAGGACCTTTCGAATTCAACAAGCCAGGATTAAAAGTCAGTATCTGTTTGACGGTGTCAAGGTGTCCCAGCATGCTCGCCAGGTAAACATTGTAGCGGGCACCTTTTGACAAAAGATAATCTGCAATTTCTTTGTTGCCAACATGTCCACAAGCTTCAATTCCTGATTCATAATCACCACCACCCCAGTCGTAGGAAGAATGTAAAAGGAGATGATCGTTCTCAAGCATTTCTTTTGCCTTATCGAATTTGCCGTGACAAACACCAACGAATTCTCTTACGATCTCAAGCTTTAACGGCGCAGGCTTTTCTTGCTTTTCCTGGCCAAAAATATTCAGTGGAGAAACGAGTAATGCCGAAGACCCGGCAACAATGGATTGAATGAATTGATCTCTTTTCATAAGCTGCATGTTTTAAGGGAAGTTACGCTCAACCCAGCGGGATGTTGCCAAGCGCCTTGGGTGATTTTTGCAGGTGGAATAATCCAATCAAAACTTGCAGCAATTCCATTGATGAATGGGACAAGGTAATCTTATTTTATTTCGAGGTTGACTTCACTCACTTCATTGCCATTAAGGAATTTCACTTTGTACTTTCCCTTCACGGCGTATTTTAATTCAGTTGAAGGTGCCGACGAAGTTTTAGATTTCTGCTTTGTGTTTGGACTTACAATCGGATTCACTTTCACATCCCACGTTAACGTGTGGAATCCTATAACACCATTCAAACCAAGCTTGCGGACAAGATTATTTTTTTCATCATATACCTCAGCTGAAGCATTTTGCGATGGCTTTCCGATGAAGTAGAGAAAGGAGGATGAAGGCTTGTTTTCATCCGCCCATGGATATTGTTTTTGTCCCCAGCGATCACTGTGTCGAATATTTTCGGGATGGAATGCGATGATGCCTCTGTTTATTCCACCACTCTTAAGCGATTGAAGCGGTTTAACATCAGCAACAAATACACTTCTACCATGAGTACCAACGATCAACTCATTGTCGCGAGG
>CBQWHS010000257.1:0-6148 GCA_967728665.1 uncultured Chryseosolibacter sp.
CTGTAAAGTCTGGAGAGAAATAATGGATGATAGCCGAGCTTATGAAGAATGTAGACCAGTCCTTGAACGATATGCGCCTTGAAAATCCCGGCTTTCAAATAACGGCCGGCGGATGTAATGATGTCGGTTTTTAATACGATGAAATTTGAATATCGTTTTAACCTGTTGATCATTTCCTGGTTCGCCATAACCACGTGATCTTCGCGGAACCCTCCGGATTTTTCAAACAATTCACGGCTCATGTACAAACTCTGGTCGCTTAGGTGAATCCATTGTTTGCGTTGCCTCGTGCACCAGCTCATCGAGTTTAGCAACCAATGTTTGTAGTCAAAGGCCAGCGTAAATGTGCCACTGTAAAAACCCTTTCCAAAAGCCTTGACAATTTCAGTAATAAAGTCCTTCGGAGGTCGGGAATGACCGTTGAGAAAATATAAAATTTTTCCCGAAGATTTCAGCGCGCCTTCATTGAATTGGGCGGAGCGACCTTTGCCCCGCGCTATAATTAATTTTGCGTTCGTCTTCTTGACTTCGTCAATCGTGTTGTCGGTGCTGCCACCATCGACTACGATAATCTCCTGTATTATCCGTTTGGAAGGCGCGTGCGAGATGAGATAAGAAATAGTGTCACGTATCGAAGCTTCTTCGTTGCACACTGAAATAATCACACTAATCATATTGCTGAATTTACCCTACTGAATCAACCTCGGTTCAGAATGTGCATACTGTTGGTAAAAAGCTATGCCTGCCCGTTTGCGCGTTAGAAAACGCTATTGGCAACTTTAGATCTTTCACGCAACTCCACAGGTTGGCGCATAAATTCTTCAGCTCGCTTATGGATCATCGGCAATCTTTCCATTTGACTGACCTCAATCATTGTGACCCCAAACTCCTCGGTAATTTTTCCTTTTATTGAATAAAATCCTCGTCCCCGAAAGGGAAATTTCCGGGCAACGTCCGGAAAATGAACTGTGTCGAAAACTTGTCCATTTTTGTCGAGGAAAGTTCCAAAATGCATCGTCTCATTTGACTTCGTTCGTGCGTCTTTTGTTGTAACCACATAGCCAACGATGTGGACCTGTCTCTGCACTTTTTGCAGAAATTCGTTTGCTACAGCATCACCCCGATCTTCTGTAGCCAACAAGAGAAACGGATCACACAATGGGAATCCTAATAATTCAAGTTCGTCAAACGCATCTTCACTCCAGTTGCGAGAAAGTTTTGGAAGCGGATATTGCTTGGGTTCGGTTTCAAATAGACTGGCTGTTTTGATTTTCGTTTTCTCATGGCTGTAAAACAACATGGCTTCCCATAAGAGACGTTGTTTGCTTTTTCCGGTGAAACGAAAAGCTCCAGTGCGAATGAGAATTCGTACTTGTTCGATACCCATGGGAACACGTTCCAGGAAATTGTGAAGGCTCTCATAGGAGCCATGTTGTGATCGCTCCTCGGCAATGTGTTGTGCCACCTTTGTCTCCAGGCTTTTCAAGTGAACAAATCCGATGTAAACGCGATCGTCATAGATTGTCGTGAGATTTTCGCTTTTGTTTATACAAGGCGCCTCGATTTTTGCTCCCCACAGTCTGGCTTCGTGAAAATAGAATTCCGTTTTGTAAAAACCTCCAAAATTATTGATGACGCTGACCATGAACTCAAGAGGAAAATACGCCTTTAGGTAAAGGCTCTGATAACTTTCAACGGCATAACTTGCCGAGTGTCCCTTTGCAAACGAGTATCCGGAAAAACTTTCGATCTCAAACCACACGCGATCAATCACACGTTGTTCATAACCGCGAACTTTGCATTCATCAAAGAATCTTTTTTTTACCCGATCGAATTCTTCACGCGATCGATATTTCCCTGACATGCCTCTGCGCAAGACATCAGCTTCCGTTAACGTCAACCCGGCAAATTCGTGCGCAACCTTGATGACATCTTCCTGGTAAACCATCACGCCAAAAGTTTCGGCCATGAGTTTATCCATGAGTGGATGAATCGCTTCATATTGTTCACCGTTCCTGACTTTGTGAAATCGCTCGATATATGCGCGCATCATTCCGGAACTCGACACACCAGGACGAATGATGGAACTTGCGGCTACTAATGTGAGATAATCTTCGCAGCGAAGTTTTCCCAATAGCATTCGCATGGCAGGCGATTCAACGTAGAAACATCCCATCGCCTTGTTCGCGCGAAGCAACTCTTTTACCCTTTCATCTTCTTTGAATTTTTTGAATTGATGAATGTCTATTTCGATTCCTCTGTTACGTTTCACATGACGGACAGTTTCTTTGATATGCCCGAGGCCACGTTGGCTGAGAATATCAAATTTATAAATGCCGAAGTCTTCCGCGTTGTGCATTTCAAAGTGGGAAACCGGAAATCCCTTCGGTGGCATATCCGTTGCAGTGTAAGCGTAGATCGGTTTTTCTGTAATCAATACGCCACCGGCATGAATAGAAAAATTCGCGGGTAATTCTTTTCCGACAATGTACTGCGCGTATTTAAAAACGAGGCTCGTGATATGATCACGATCTCGCCCCGCTTGCGGATTTTCTACAAACTCATCAATCTCCTCTTTCGGCAACCCAAAAACTTTTGCGAGCTCCCGTAGAATTGAACGCCATTGATACGTGACGTGTGTTCCGAGCAAACAAACATGGTCGTGACCATATCGGTTGAATAAGTATTCATAGATCTCATCACGATTGTCCCAGGAAAAGTCAATGTCGAAATCCGGTGGACTTGTTCGTTCCTCATTGAGGAATCTTTCGAAATACAAATTGAGCTCAATAGGGTCAACGTTCGTAATTCCGAGGCAATAGGCTACCGTACTGTTGGCGCCACTCCCGCGCCCCACGAAATCGAAGTTCTTGCTTTTTGCATAATTGATTAGATCGTAAGCGATAAGATAATACGATGTGAATTGTTTGGTTTGAATTATGCGCAATTCTTTTTCGATCCGTTCCCAAATCACCGGATCACCAGCGCCATAAACACGCGCGTAGCCTTTTCGTGTTTCCGCTTCCAGAAGTTCAACATCGTGGGACACACTTTCTGTAACAGACTTCTTGTTTTTTTCTTCTCCGAGACGAATATCAATGCCACACTGTTCAATAATATTTTCGGTATTCGTGATCAGTTCCGGATAATTTTCAAACTGCTCGCGCAATAATTCCTCGGGAATCATGAACTCATCTTCCTGCGCTTCCTCCTCCTTGGCAAGTTTGCTTAGCACAGTATTGTTTGCGATTGCGCGAAGAAGACGATGCGTGTTGAAATCACGTTTATTGATTTTACCGTGTTTATCTACTGTATTGGGTAAAAATGTTACAGGGTGATGAATTACAAATTTGCCTGGAAACTCTTCACGATATTCATAGTGTGCATAAGAATTTAGTTGATGTATGCGAACGCCAATAAATTCGTTGCTGCGAAGTTGAAATGGTTCGATACTGGAAAAAGGATAGATGACGATGATGTCTTGAAATTTTGGCGCCCGTGCCGGGATATTTGTTTTTTCGCGGTTGTGAAAAGACAGAAAGCGATTAAGTTCTTCAAACCCGAAGTTATTTTTTGCAATAGCGATAAAATTAAGTTGATTGTCAGTCCGGAGTTCAATGCCGACAGCGATTTCAAGTTTGTAGGCAGGCTTTCCAAATTTCGTGAGACCCGCTTCGTATTCTGAGTTAGTATTGCAAATACGGAGCAACTCCATGTAAGACCCCGTGTTGTGGATTTCAGTAACCACAAGTTTATGGACACCGCATCGTTTCGCTTCGTCAAAAAGTTGCTGCGGTGGCAGGGTGCCATACTTGAAGCTGTAGCCTGTGTGGCAATTCAGAAACATGATTATAAGGCTAAAGTATCAAGCGTAGATTCTAGAGAATTTTGGTGATACACGTGCTTTGATACGGTTGATCTCACCTTAATTGCAAAGCAAACTCATTCCCGGCAATATAATAGGCATTTGCATCCCAGGCCTCGCGCGCGTGCCCTTCACTATGGGCAATAACATACTTTATTTCCGCCAGCGAATAAGCGTTCCCGAGTTTTGTATTAATGACCTCGGGCGATTCATTCCCCGAAATATTAATCACTTCACGAATCGCATCGACTTTCCCTGCATCCATTACATTTTCCAACAACAGCTGTCCGGTACGAACAAAAGAAGCGAGGTGATCTTCGATTTCCGTTATTGATAAATTTCTGATTTTGGCAATTTCTTCGGGCGAGCGTTTTTCATTAAAGAGCAGAAGGGTCTGCAGACGTGATTGACGCAAACTTGCATATCCCTTTGGGGCTTTCAACGCCATCCGACTTTCTAAGCCGATTGCCGCGCAATAGGAAGTAACAACGTCCACAAATGCGGGACCGTATTTTTTAATTTTGATATCTCCAAAGCCTTTGATGAGATGCAAATCACTTATCGATGCCGGCAGATAAGCAGACAATTCAATCAATGTCGCATCTGGCAGAATGATGTAAGGAGCCACTTCCAAACTTTTTGAAATTGTTGATCGCAACTTTATCAATTTTAGAAACAGGTCTTTCTCAACGGGCGCATCTTCAACGGAGCTTGTTGGTAATGTGACGTCAGGTTCGGCCTTGATCGCTAAAAATACTTTAGTTCCACCTTCGATAATATTCATCGACTGCGAAGTGAGCCGAAGAACAGGATACAACCCCTTGGTTTTTACAAGGTAATTACTCTCAGCAAGATGATCGATCAGCTTCACCCATGATGTCCGGTTGAGTTCCAGTCCTGATCCATAAAAGTCAATCACTTTATGCTGCGGCCTTATATGCTGTCCTTTCGAGCCGCGAAGAATATCCAGGTAATATCCTGTTCCAAAATTTTCGTTCAATTCTCTAATCATCACTAATAATTTCTTAGCTGATGACGTTACATCCACAGGATTCAATTCGTTCATGACTGGGCAGGCTTAACGGTTGCGATTATTATTGAACACGCAAGTTTTTGCATTACGCAGTAAATAAAATTTCCTTGTAGTGATGCCATTTTTTGTCAGCACGTGCCAGCACAGTAATGCGATCACACAAGAAATGTTGGTTGCTATAATTAAGACCTTTTAAGTATGGCCAACAGCGAAGGAAATCATCCATGGCAAGGTTTCGGGCAATGGGAATGTGGGGAATATATCCAGCGTCTTCTTTCACCAGCTTCTCAAACATTTCCTGCACTGGATATTTGTTCACGATATCCATGTAAATGGTCCTCTTCGCACCATTATAAAAAACACCAAAGTCTTTCAAGAAAATATTAAACGGTTTGAACTCCGCGGCCCGAGCTTCTACGTGACGGACAATGTCTTCGAGATGTTCATCGTTGTATTTGAATAATGAAATTTGCGCAGCAGCATGCCTGTCGTCCAATTTGTGTCCGATCAAATAATGCACGTCATCTTTTAATACCGATACATCACTCATGATGTGCCGCGGTGGCGCGATGAGGAAAAAAAGTTCCTGAACTTTTTCGTCTAATTGGATAATTGATGTTTTCATATCTATGTTTTTTAAATACAAGTTTTAACGGTCATTTTAAATTTCCCTTGAACATATTCATTTCCATTCTCACGCGTTTGTTCACGTCAATTGTATTGGCACGAATCAATTTTTCGGCACCGTGCCGATGTTTGATGTGATCAATGGCCTGATAGAGGTTAATACTTTCTTCCGTGTCCTCGAACAAATTAATCTGATGATTACCATGTACGAGTCCGCTCAGGCGAACGCCAACAAGGCGCAGCAACATCCTTCGCTGATATAATTTATCGAACAGTTGTGTCACAATACGAAGAAGGACGTGATCTGATGCGGTATAAGGAATGTGAACTTGTTTTGTTTCCGTGTCGAAATTGGCGTATCGGATTTTTACCGTCACGCATGATGTGAGTTTCCGTTGTTCACGCAAAGTAAAAGCTACCTTCTCGACCATCGCAATTAAAATTGCTTTGAGTTTCTTCACATCAATCGTATCGGTGTCAAAAGTTGATTCTGTAGAAATTGATTTTTGTTCGCTGTATGGAACCACAGGAGAGGAGTCGATGCCCTGTGCTTTATTCCAAAGGGATAAACCGTTTTTACCGAAGGCGCTCACGAGAAATTCAACGGGCATTTCGCGCAATGT
>CBQWHS010000258.1:0-6148 GCA_967728665.1 uncultured Chryseosolibacter sp.
CACTTTTAAATTTATTTACAAGCGTATTCGTGTAAGAGGGTGTTGGAGCGGTGTCCAAACCTCCTTGAAAAATCCATAGCGGTATATGAATAAGTTTCGACTGCATATTCTGGGTGAATATCTGTGCATCGTTTACGGCAGACATTGGAAGCGCTGCCGCGAATAGCCAGGGTGCTCGTTTTATCGTTTCATATACTCCATAGCCACCAATCGATAAGCCATGAATATAAATTCTATTCGGGTCGATCCTGTATTTTTTACAATGAAGTTGAACGAGTCGGATAAGATCCTGGATATAATTTGCATTCCACTCATTGAACATTTGAGCCATCAGCACAAAGCCAGGAAAGGCTCGCGATGAAAGGGTTGGATCATCAGGCAATTTTCCAGCGGCAAGATTTCGACTGTCAAGATGAGTCTTGCCACCGATATTCAAATGATTGTCGTTGTTCAAAAGTTTGTGAGTAGAACTTGTCGGCGCAGCCGGAACATTCACGTTTGGATCGTAATCCCAATTTGAATGATAGCAGTTTGTATAGTAACAATTACCACGCTCAACAGCGCCATGTACAATCACGATCAATGGATATCCTTGTGCGAAAGAACTGTTATAATTCAAGGGAGGAAGCAGACGGTAATTCATCACAAATAAGTCTTTAGCATCTGCTTTGTGCCAAAGGTTACCCTGTTTGTATGGACTCGAATCCCAAGTCGACGTCATGTCAAGAAAAGAATTTGTCCTTACTCCCGGTGATGATTCGCGAAAGCCGAACGTTTTTCCCTCTTGGAGATAATAATAATTTGTTGATGTTATTGTCGTCCGGATGTCGAGCGTACCATAAGGCATTGAAGTGCTGTACAAGTAATTGGACTTGACTTGAGCAGTGCAATGAATAAAAGCCAAGACAAAGAACGTTGTAAAAATTATTTTCATGGCAGTGAGTTTAGGTGTGGAGAGAGTTCTTGTGAAGAATCAACAAAAACTATTCCTCTGAAAAGACAGGTTTTCTTCTCATGAACACACGTAAACCAAGTCGCGTTACTGAGAAATCATCAATCGTTGTCTGACCGTTGATTTATCCTGGGAAACAGAAATGATATAAATACCTGCGGATAATTTTTCTTTTGGAGAAATTCGAATCCCATTCAGCAACTCAATTGCATCAATTGATTGGCGTGTGATCGCTCGACCCATGGGATCAATCAATTGAATATCAAGTGGGCTATCATTCAGTGCAGATTTCAACAACAAGTTAATGTTATCTGATGTAGATGGATTCGGATATACGGTGATTACCAACTGCTGTTCGGGTGATGGTTGCGGGTCCAATCCCGTTACAATTTGATCGCTGCTTTTTAAAACGCTTGTCGGTATTTGCGACCATTGATTGCTGCTCTCAGGTCCATTGTATTCCACCAGCAAACTATCGGATTCATTGTATTCAAAAAAATCAACAGTAATCCGGTGTGGCCCGGCGGAGAGCTGAGCGGCGGTGCTCGTCACAGTCTTGAATTTGTGAACACCATCATTATCGACCAAAATATTGTCGTCAATTTTTAAACGGCTTCCATCGTCAGAGCCTGTTCGAAATTGATACGAGCCTTCCTTGGTTAAAAAAATGTACCCATCAAATCGAAAGTTGTAGTATTCTTCCTGGACTTTATTTGCCAATGTAAAGGTTTGTGTCATTCCGGTGTACTCCGGTGTCTTCCAATCGATGGAATCCAGGTCTTGCCAAATTCCAGTGCTGTGTTCATAGTAAAGTCCTGATACAAAAGTGTTGGCATTTTTAGATTCACTTGCGGCACTTCGGTTGCCTGCTAAATCTACTGCCTTAACTTTTATTGAATAAGTACTATTGATTGGCAAATCTTTAAACAGAAATGTAGTATCGGTTGTGTTTGTTGAAACTGAATCGCTGTTGTAATAGATAATGTAATTCTTAATGCCAGTATTATCTGTTGAAGCTTTCCAAGTAACACGGATTTGCTTTACTCCCACTGCATTTGCTATCAAAGCAGTAGGTACGGAAGGTGCTTGAGTATCTGCTCCGCTCTTAATCGCGAAAGCAGTTGCATCAGGAGTGTACGCCGATCTTCCCTGGGTGCTTACCGCGCGAATTTTATATTCGTAATCAGCCTGAGGAATTAATCCTAAATCTTTGTAGCTCGTTGTGTTTGATGCTGTCAACGTTGCCATTTCCCACGTAGAAAAGTTTGAAACGTCCAACTTCCTGCGTCTCCAAATTTCAAATCCGGATTCATTCGTGGAGGCATCAGTCCACGTTAGTGTAATATCGGGACCGCTTGATGAACCAGTGAAATTTGTTGGAGCAGTTATGTTAACGGGCGCACTATTGTTAAAAAAAATAGTCTTTGGTGCTGATGCCGGGCTCACGCAGTTTCCAAAATTTGAAGTCACGAGTGTATAGTTTCCGTTCCCGTTAGCTGGTGTTAAAGTGATAAGTTTCAACGTATCATCCTGGTCTCCCGTGAAATCAACGATGACTCCATTCTTATACCAGTAGTAATGACTGTATTCTCCTTCCGCTTCCAGTATTGCATTTGCATTATTATTTAAGTCAGCTAATATCACAGTTCCTTTCTGCTTGATCTTTGCCTGCGAGATTGGCTGCCCGCCCTGAAGTGAGATTGGATCAGACCATCGATTCCATTGCGCCTCGGTAGGATTAGCAATCCGAGAGAAACGTGCACGATAAGTTCCTGCACTTGTTGCCTTAAATGTGGCCGACGTTGCGCCATTTATTGTTTGATTGTTCAACTGCCACTGGTAAGCAAAATAGCCGGCCGGTAATTCAAGCAATAATCCGTTGGCGTCGCAGATTGTTGTGGCACCGGAATAACTATGAATATTAGCTTTCGTCTTGCCCAGTATCCATGTAAAATAATCCGGTTCACGATATGCAGTATTCCATGTTGCATGTCCGAGGGAATCATACTTCGTGTATCGCACCACCATTCCCGCGTCACGAAATTTCTTGATCGTATTCTCGGTCTTCTGCGGATAAGGATTAATATCTTGCCCCCCTTGAAAGACCCACAGTGGAATGTGTGCAACTAGCGGTACCAGTTTTAATTGATTTAGCAGCGCGTCATCTATTGGTGACATTGTCAACGCTGCAGCAAACATCCATGGAGCTCGTTTGATAATTTCGAATGCGCCGTGCCCACCATTTGATAATCCCTGAATATAAATTCGATTCTTATCGATGTTGTATTTTTTACAAAGCAATCTGACTAAACGTATTGCATCTTGAGCATTGGTTACGTCCCATCCATTCAAATGCTGCGGCAGAACAATAAAGCCGGGCCATGCATTTGCAGGAATTGACGGATCATTTGGCAACTTTCCTTTTGCGGCGAGATGCGCCTGCAGGTGATATCGCGCTCCCGTTGTGAGGTGATGATCATTGTTAAGCAATGGGCTATCCGGTGACGTTGGAGCTGGCGGATTATTTATATTCGGATCCCATGAGTTGTCTGCAAAGTGACATCCTTTGGTCGAGCAATTGCCACCCTCTTCAATTCCACCCAACATCAAAAGCAATGGATAACCAGGACTATAAGTCGGATTGTAGTTTTCAGGTGACATCATTCTATAATTCAACCTGTAAAAATCTCCTGAAGAATTTTTTTCACGAAGATTGCCCTGAGTATATGGACTAGAATCCCACGATGTCATATCGAAGAATGTATTTGTCCGCACACCTGGAGCACTTTGGCGATAGCTAAATGTTTTTCCCTCATCGAGATAATAATACCAGGTAGCAGAATTTGCTATTCTGATATCGAGAGAACCATAAGGTGTGTTGTTATTATAAATGAAGGTGGTATCGACTTGTGCGCTGGCAGAGACTATAACAGTCAAACTGAACATCAACCCGCAAAAAATCCCTCTCATATGTTCAATCTTAAAAGTAAAAATTAAGTATTGAACACCTCGAAAAAAAAAGCATACCAGACGCCCAGCCTCTCGCACTTTTGTCGATGGTTGCGTTTCCTATTCTTTAAACAAGATGATTTTTAAACGGCTACTGCTTCTTTATGAGACTTCCGTGGTTTCAACTGAAGTATTTGGAACATCTCTTTGTCCTGAACGTACGCGGGATTTGCAGTTGTCAATAATTTGTCTCCTGCAAATATGCTATTGGCACCGGCCATAAAACACAAAGCCTGCTCTTCAAGAGTCATCCTGACTCTTCCAGCGGAAAGTCTTACCATTGCTTTTGGCATTATTATACGAGCAGTGGCAATCATACGGATCATTTCCCAAATAGAAACCTTCGGTTGATCTTCAAGAGGTGTTCCTTCGACCGGCACTAATGCATTGACTGGTACTGACTCGGGATGCTCGGGTAATGTCGACAGCGTTAGCAACATTCCGATACGATCACTTTCCATTTCTCCCATTCCTATAATCCCACCGGAACACACTGATATTTTTGCCTTTCGAACATTATCCAGAGTCTCAAGTCGGTCTCCATAATTCCGAGTGGTGATAATGTCGCTGTAAAATTCTTCGCTTGTGTCGAGATTATGATTATACGCGTAGAGTCCAGCTTCTTTTAATTTGAGTGCCTGTTCAGGTGTTAGCATGCCCAATGTGCAACAAACTTCCATCCCTAAAGTATTCACACCCTTTACCATTTCGATAACATTATCGAAATCCCGATTATCACGAACCTCACGCCATGCAGCGCCCATGCAAAAACGAGTACTTCCAGCATCCTTTGCTTCCAGCGCTTTAGTAATTACTTCCTCAACAGATAAAAGCTTGTGAACTTTCACATCGGTGTGATATCGGGCAGCCTGAGGACAATACGCACAATCCTCTGGGCAACCTCCCGTTTTGACAGACAACAAAGTGCAGACCTGGACTTCGTTTGCATCATGAAATTCACGATGAACCGTTGCCGCCCGATATATTAAATCCAAAACTGGTGTGTTGTAGATTGAAGTGATCTCTTCCCGAGTCCAATTGTTTCGAATCGTAGTCATCTTATTGATTAGTGTATCTGCAGTTCAAAGGGCATTCGTGCTTGAGATCCCTGGTAGGTTTGAACTTTCTTAAATTGATCATACCAAACTTTCAAGTCACCAAGCTCAGAACTAAGTTTAGCATTGCTGGTATTATCTTCAAGCTGAGTCATCAGCTGCTCGAAGAATGGCTTCGGCCGTGGATAATATTTGATTCGGTAGTCATCAGCCAGACGTGCGCGAGTAGCGGCAATTTTTACAGCATCATTGAAGCCGCCAATAACATCGACCAACTTTCTGTCAACGGCCTGGCTACCAGTCCACACCCGACCAGAGGCAACTTTCTTGATATCATCCTGGCTCACATCACGTCCCTCACCTGCCTTTTTAGTGAATGTGTCATAATGCTCTTCAATGTCGCGTTGCCAGATATTTTTTTCAGCCTCAGTCAACGGACGTGAAACGGTGAATCGCTCACCGTATTCTCCAGTCTTCACCTCGTCGAATGTAATTCCAATTTTATTATTCAGGAATCCGCTGAGATCAAACAATACTGAAAAAATTCCGATGGAACCGGTAATCGTTTGGTGCTGCGCTACAATTGTGTCTGCGCCCATCGCTATATAATAACCCCCAGATGCAGCATAGTCGGACATCGAAGCAATGACAGGCTTTACTTTTTTAGCCATTTGAATTTCTCTCCAAATCATATCCGATGATCTGAATTCGCCACCGGGAGAATTTACCCGAAGGACAATAGCTTTCACGTTTTTATTTTCGCGCGCTTTGCGTATTTCTTCTACAAATGTATCCGCAGCAATGAATTCATTTGTTTTGTCACTCGATCCCGGGATAATTGCACCCTCCGCCACGATAACCGCAATTTCATTTTTCGAAGATTTATAATCTGAATAGCTCTTCCGATACTTGCCATAACGAATGAAATTTATTTTACCATCGTCATCGAGTCCTAATCTGTCTTTCAATTCTGCATTGAACTGATCTTTGTAAAGCAGATCATCAACAAGTTTATATTCTTTTGCTAATGCCGCCGAACGAACAAGCATCTTATCAGAAAGTTCTTCCAAAGTACCACGGGGGATTTTTCGACTTTCAGCAATTTCATCCAACACATGATCATAAATTGAGT
>CBQWHS010000259.1:0-6147 GCA_967728665.1 uncultured Chryseosolibacter sp.
ATTACGAAAGACAATTTCGATATTTTTTACAGAACAAAAGGTCTTGATGAATACATCCAATTCTTCGAAAAGAATTACCAAGCGGGTAACCAATAAGGCAGGAATTCTCCTCACAAAAAAAACATGGTTTCCAAAAGTTGTTAAAGGAGTCTGGATTGCATTCCTCGTTGTTGTGCTGGGTATCCCACTGTACGTTTATATTGTCAAAGCTGACTTATTTGGAATGTTTGGCGGAATGCCGAGCCTTAAGGCGATTGAAAATCCTCAGAACGATCTTTCTTCCGAACTAATCTCCGCAGATGGCGTGTCGCTAGGTCGATATTTTACTTTCAATAGAAGTCAGGTTTCATACGATCAACTTTCGCCAGACCTTATTAACACTCTTTTGTACTCCGAGGACCATCGCTTTCATGAACACTCAGGAATGGACTTTTGGGCTTATCCGAGAGTAATCTTTGGACTTTTAACATTCAACTCAGCTGGCGGTGGGAGTACGATTACACAGCAGTTAGCAAAAAATCTTTACACCCAAAACGAAGAATTGGGCCTTGATGGGTCACTCGCAAAGCTTGGAAAGTCTGTCGCTCGTATCATCCAAAAAACAAAAGAGTGGATAATATCTGTTGAGCTGGAGAAGAATTTTACGAAAGAGGAGATCATGGCGATGTACCTTAATACAGCCAACTTCAGCAGTAACGCTTTTGGAATTAAGATTGCCGCCGAAACTTATTTCAACAAGACACCTGACAGTTTGAATGTGCAGGAGTCGGCCGTGCTTGTCGGAATGTTGCAAGCACCTTCGTTCTACAACCCACAACGTAATCCAAATAATTCGCTACGAAAAAGAAATGAAGTGTTGTCCAAACTTTTCAAACATGGATACATCAAGACAAAGGAAGATCTCGACTCGATAAGAGCGCTACCAATTATCCTCCAGTACAAAGTTCCTAATCATAACGAAGGACTCGCCACATACTTCAGAACCGTTCTGCAAACTTATCTGATGAGTTGGTGTAAAGAGAATGGTTATGATTTGTGGGAATCAGGGTTGAAAATTTATACTACCATCGATAGCCGAATGCAAAAATTCGCTGAGGATGCGATGGTCAGTCATATGTCGAAACTTCAAAAGGACTTCGACACACAGTGGAAATTGAGAAACGCAAACCCATGGACCGATCCGGATACACGAACAGAAATCAAAAATTTCCTTCAGCGCAAAATCCGCAAAACTGAAACATATAAAAACCTGGTTGAAAGATATGGAGAAGGCAACGACTCCGTAAACATCATGCTGAATGTGAAGAAACCAATGACGGTATTTTCCTGGAAAGGTGAACGTGATACGCTGTTTAGCTCCATGGACTCTCTTCGATATTACAATTGGTTTTTACAATCTGGAATGATGGCGATGGATCCCGAAACAGGAGAGATCAAAGCGTGGGTCGGCGGCATTAATCATAAATATTTCAAATACGACCACGTTCGGCAAGGAGCTAGACAAGCGGGTTCAACTTTCAAGCCATTTGTTTATGGAAAAGCTATTGAAGAAGGTTATTCTCCCTGCTTTGAACTTCTTGATATTTCGCCAACAATAAAGGTTTCAGGCACAGTCTGGAATCCAAGAAATTCTCAAGAGCCCTATTATGGTTCCGGTGAAAAAGTGAATCTAAGAGTTGCCATGGCCCAATCGCTCAATTCTATAACCGCTCAATTAATAGCGAAACTTGGACCAAATAACGTAGTAAATTTTGCGCGCAATCTCGGAATTACAAGTCCACTCGACCCTGTGATGTCTCTTGCATTAGGAACAAGTGATGTGACACTTTATGAAATGGTGTCAGCGTATTGCAGTTTTGTAAACCTGGGCATTCACATCGAGCCGTATTTTATTACACGGATCGAAGATAAGAACGGCAACGTCATCGAAAGTTTTGTTCCAAAAAGTAAACAAGCGATGGACGAGCGAACGGCTTATAAAATGATTTACATGCTCGAAGGTGGTGTTGAAGTCCGCGGTGGAACTTCCCAGGGAATCAGTCGTGTTATCAAAGAGAACAACGAAGTTGGCGGAAAAACAGGAACCACAGACGATGCTTCTGACGGTTGGTACATTGGCGTAACACATAATCTAGTTTCGGGTGTTTGGGTTGGCGGAGATGAGCGAAATATCCATTTTCCCAACTGGTCATTCGGAGCAGGGTCTAAAAGTGCTCGTCCGATATGGGATAAGTTTGTGGTGAAAGTCTATGAACATCCTGAAGTGGGGTACGGCAAAGGTCAATTCAAAAGACCCGTATCTGGACTTGACATGACATTGGATTGCAGTCGATATGCTGGGAGTGACACAACACAGACGCAGGGCGAACCTGATATTACCCTCGATGATATCGACAATTAAAATTCTTTATGGCCGAAATAAAACTGGCTATTCAACGATTACCTAATTCGCCTGGTGTTTACCGTTTTTACAACAGCCAGCAGGAGCTGATTTACATCGGCAAAGCAAAAAATATAAAGAAGCGAGTAAGCTCGTACTTTAGTAAAAGCCATGGCCTCAACCGAAAAACACTTCGACTAGTTTCTGAAATTGAAAATATCGAATACACAGTTTCTGATTCGGAATTTGATGCGCTGCTGTTGGAAAACAATTTCATCAAGCAGAATCAACCGAAGTATAACATCCTTTTAAAAGATGATAAGACGTTTCCGTACATCTGCATTTTAAAAGAACGTTATCCTCGAATCATCTACACACGCAAATACGATCCAACACAGGGCGAATATTTCGGACCTTACTCCAGCGTAGTAGCAATGAAAAATGTACTGGACCTTGTCAGAAAACTTTACTCAATTAGAACATGCAGCTTGTTGCTGACACAGCAAAACATTGAACAAGGCAAATTTAAATCGTGTCTTGAATATCATATTGGAAATTGTAAGGCACCCTGCATTGGGTTGCAAACCGAGGAAGCCTACCAGGAAGAAATTGAACAAGCACGAAATATCCTGAAAGGAAATCTCAGCATTGTTTATCAATATTTTAAGAAAAACATGCAAGAAGCTGCAACAAATATGCAGTTTGAAAAGGCACAACGCTTTAAAGAAAAACTCGATACACTCGAGCGCTTCCAAAGCAAGTCGCTTGTTGTGAACAGAGACCTAACCGATATTGATGTTCTAACCATTTCCAGCATTCCGGAATACGCTTATGTGAACTACCTTCAAATCAAAGAAGGGTCAATTGTGTATTCAAAAACTGTGGAAGTAAAGAAAAAAATCGATGAGACGGATGAAGACCTTTTAAGCTTTGCAGCGCAAGAAATGAGAGTTGGCGAAAACCTGACCATCTTCAGCAATGTTCCGATAACCATCCTGGAAGAAGATGTCGAAAATATTATTCCAAAAATTGGTGACAAGCGTAAGCTCGTGCTCTTATCGATTAAGAATGCCCTCGAACTCAAAAAGGAAAAAGAAATTCTTCGTGAAGGAAAGAAATCGAAACAGTTAGAAGTGCTCTCAATTCTGCAAAAGGACCTTCATCTCACGAGCCTTCCCTTAGTCATTGAATGTTTTGACAACTCAAATTTTCAAGGTACCACACCAGTTGCTTCGATGGTTCGATTCCTTAATGGCAAAGCTGATAAAAAGAACTACCGACATTTTAATATCAAAACCGTTGAAGGACCTGATGACTTTGCGTCCATGAAAGAAATTGTAGGGCGAAGATATAAGCGGATTCTCGATGAAGCCGGTGAGCTTCCAGATTTGATTGTTGTCGACGGTGGCAAGGGCCAACTCAGCAGCGCGTGTGAAGCACTGAAAGAAATCGAATTGTATGGAAAGATACCCATTGTAGGTATTGCAAAACGACTTGAAGAGATTTACTACCCGGAAGATCCCATTCCTCTTCACATCAATAAAAAATCACCAGGCTTGCTATTGCTTCAGCAAGTCCGCGATGAAGCACATCGATTTGCAATTACATTTCATCGGCAGAAAAGAAGCAAAGCCACAATCAAAACAGAGATTGAAGAGCTGAAAGGGATCGGAAAGAATACGGCAGACAAATTATTGAAACACTTCAAGTCCGTTAAAAAAATCAAAGATGCCTCATTGGAAGAATTGGAATCTGTCGTTGGAAAGAAAAAGGCAGAGCTTGTCAAAGGCATTGAATCCATTCCAAAATAATCGAAAATAAAAAAGAGACCGAAGTCTCTTTTTTTATTATTCTAATGTTTGGAGGGTTAGAACTCCCAAAGGTTATGTTCCTTCTCCATTAACTTAATTTCTTCCCATTCAGTCGCCCAAACAGCTTCCTTCCATGTGCGGCCATTACCTGTGTAAGTATCGAAGATGGTTTCATCATCAGGGTTTTGAACCTTATAAATCGGTCCCCAGAACAATCTCAGCAAAAATGCATCAGCAAAATTTTTGTTTTGAGCAGTATTCTGCCTGTTGAACCATATCGCCTTTTTCGGATGAGCTCTGAATACTTTTTCAAGATCTTTGTACTTCAACCATCCAAGCGTGACGTTAAAGCCAATAGTAGTTTTCGAAGCTGGAATTTCGATCGCTATACCCTGTATGTCATAATAGAGTCTTGATCTTCTGCGATCGAAAATCACATCCTCCATTATTTTCAAACTGCTGATATCAGTCGATGAATATGTGATAGCTTTTCCTTCAGACGTGCTAGCCCAGCTATCAGTAGCTGTTTCAGGATTAGCTCCTTTGCTGTCCTGAAGCGCTCGATAATCTTTGCCGTTATATGTTACTTTATCATCAGTGTAGAAATCTTTTCCAGGCTCCCATGCAGGAAAAGCCTCAGCTGCCTGCTGTTGCATTCTCTTAAAGAAATCGTCCTTGCTTAACTTGGTGGTCAGAGAATCGTTTTCATAGACATCTGGTATCTCCCCCGAAGCAATGGCTTCAATGATCAACTTCGTTACTTCCCCATTCTTCGAGAAAAAACCCTTGTTCTGTTTTTCCATCAAATCAACACTACGCCAAGTACGCACTTTAAAGTGCTGTTCATACACCGGAATAGGATTGATGGAATTAGGATTGTACTGTTCCTCGACCTCTTCCTTGAATGCCTGATTTACTTCAGTAGACTCGACCTCTGCCTGAGCAAAAGCAAAGGTTGTCGCTATTGAAAATACACCAGCAAAGACAAATTTCATTTTCATATTTCTTAGTTAATCGGAACGATGACGACACCGTTTGAACCCTTAATTGCAACCTTCTCTTCACTATCAGTGAATGTTTTTCTTACAGCATCACGAATAACGAATACGATGCGATCACCAGCTTTCGCCGAACCCATCCAGGCACCAAGATCCGGTGAGCCATTGGAAGCACGTTGATTTCCTTTTGAAATCGGTCCGCTACCGAAAGTGACTTCCATATCTTTAATGTTATAGCGCGCATCCTTAGGAACCTCTTCCTTGAAGTTTGCATCTGGTTCAACTTGAATTCTCAATGCTCTCATCTGATTCGGCTTGATACCTTGTCTTATGTCAACAGGTGTACCTCCTACATATGCAACGAAGCGAGGTTCAGGAATTAACTTTACATCGAAACCCTGGCTACCGATAAATGTTCCGTTGTTGCTAACGGACACGCTAATCTTTCTCGCTTGAGGAATGATTGTAACTTGACCTGCCTTAGCTCCTTTTCTAATGTCAGCATCCTTTGCTGAGAAACTAGGATTGTAATTCGTACCCAGTGCAGGAACTTCTATAGTAACGTTGTTACCACAGTTTAAGTATAGGGTAGGCGCATTTCCAGTTGTTACCTTGATAGTTGGCTGTGCAACTTTGTATTCTATTATCTCTGTCAACGTAGTATCAGGCAATTTGATCTCAGTCTTATATGACTTAGTGGCATAGCCGTCCTTATCATAACCCCCTCCAGATGCTACGAATTTAATCTTACCCATCTTAACACCAGACTTGTCATCAAACAGCTCAAGCTTCGCGCCATCCTTATACATTTCAGGAACGAATGCACTTGATGAAGCGGAGATGAAAAGATCTGCCTCATAAGTTGCGCCAGCTGCCACGATGGATTCTTTAGCTTTCACCATAGGGAAGTATTTATCAAAGCTCACTTTACCAACGCCAGCATCAGCAAGCAGTTTGT
>CBQWHS010000260.1:0-6130 GCA_967728665.1 uncultured Chryseosolibacter sp.
GGATACTGAACCTACCTTCCTGGCTGATGGAAATGTAACCGTTGATTTTTCTTTACCTGTGACTGATGTAAAATCCATGTCAGGTATTATCCATGGTATGGATGCCGATGAACCGGCAATGCAGATGATTTCAGATCTTGGACCTTCGTATTGGCGGGCAGGTACCTTGATGACTACCATTTACCCTCGTCTCGAAAGTTTTGGTGCAACCCCAATACTGGCAATATCAGACATTTACAGATACCCTGGCGATAATGTCGCGGGTTGGGAACAGCCTTTTAATAATTATACCAAATGGCGGGATTTTGTGGGCAACGTATTTACGAGTGCAAATACTCAAAGCAATTCTTTCGTTTATGAAATCTGGAATGAGCCGGGTGGTTCGTATTTTTGGACAGGTACTCGTCAACAATTTTTTGAAACTTTTAAAGTAGCTCACGATAAAATCAGGTCATTACCCGGAGGCATAGATGCTAAGATATGTGGACCCTCCCTGGCAGGAATTGATACAGCCTACATACATCAGTTCCTTGATTATTGTCTAGCCAGTAATATAAAGCTAGACGTCTTGAGCTGGCACGATTTCAAAACAGGTTCTAAAATAGCAAACCTGGAAAATGATCTTTTACAAGTAAGGAGTAAATGGGTCAACTTGCCTAAGTATTCTGGTTTACAAATAAAAGAAATTCATATTAATGAAATGACTTCCGAAAAAGAGCAGTTCGCTCCTGGTTCAATCTTGGCATTTTTCTCCGCGTTGGAAAAAGGAAAAGCTGATGCTGCCTGCAGAGCTTGCTGGAATGAAAGTACAGGCATAAATAATTGTTTTAATAATTCATTAAACGGACTGCTGGTCCCCGGCACAAACAATCCGCGAGCGGCATGGTGGGCGTACCATTATTATAATCTGAGCACTACACAACGCGTTGAGAGTTCCTCAACACTGGCGGAAATTGTAAGCTTTGCAAGCTTGTCCTCTGATTCACCTCAAACAGTTCAGCTTCTGTTGGGATATTTTGGTGACGATGGCGCATTGCCAAAAAACATACATCTAACGTTGAAAAATCTTCCTTCCGTTCCATTTTTTTCCGGTAAAAAGAAGATCAACGTTAAGATTCTTAAGATACCAAATTCAGGAGAACAGATATTGACGGAACCAGAAAGAATAAGCGAACTGGAAATGGATGTTGATCAAAATGGTAGCCTCAGCATTGATATCAGTAAGCTAAATCTAAAAGAAGCGTATATTATAAAAGTGTTTTGACAAAACACGTGGGCAAAAATTTCCAATAACACTGCTGTCGACTCAGGGTACCCACAAATCATATAAGATGTTTAGCCGGTAGTCATTAGGAGCGTATAACTGCCTTCGGGCCGAGCTTTCCGTGGCTCCGTTTCCCTTCGGTACAAGGTACTTGGTTCGTCAATCAATCCCTCCAATCTTTAACTGTAGAGTAACCTCAAGAACGACGATATTGTAAGGCTAGTGCTTGCCAGTCCTGCTGGCCTATTCCAATTGTGGCCTTATATTTGACCTTCGTTTCGCAACTTAGGTATTAATGAAGAAAATCGACAAACTTGTTCTCAAGTCATTCATAGGTCCGTTTATTCTCACTTTCCTGGTCGTGGTCTTCATTCTACTTATGCAACACATGCTTAAGTACTTTGATGACATTATTGGAAAAGGATTAGGATGGGAAGTTGTAGGTCAATTGCTTTTTTACTTTGCGATTTTCATGACTCCTGTCGCGCTGCCGCTGGCGGTGCTACTGTCTTCATTGATCACTTTCGGTAATCTTGGCGAACACTTTGAGTTAACAGCAATTAAGAGTGCTGGAATCTCATTACTGCGAACACTTCAACCGATCTTCTTTTTCGTTTTGTTACTAACTGGGGCGGCATTTTATGCCAACAATTACCTTGTTCCCAAGGCCGCACTTGAAGCTTATAGTTTGCTATACGATATCAAGCAAAAAAAACCTGCACTCGATCTTCGTGAAGGCGTTTTTTATTATGGCATTCCAGACATCAGTATAAAAGTCAATAAGAAATTTCCGAAGGATGCGGATGCCCTTAAAGAAATCATTGTCTATGATCATCGGAAAAATGATGGCAACCGGGAGGTGACAATTGCTGATTCTGGTAGAATGTCTACCATTCTTAATGAGCGATATCTGAAGTTTGAATTGTTCAATGGCTATAACTATAGCGAAGGCGCCAATGAGCGAGAGCTCTCAGGCAATCAAAACAACCCAAATGAGGCCATGAGCCGAAGCAAATTTGATAGGACAGAGGTTGTGTTTGATTTGTCTTCATATGACTTAAAAAGAACGGACAAAAAATGGTTTGAGAGCAATCGCATTATGCGAAACATGGCCGAATTAAACCATGACATTGATTCGATCAACCAGGAAGTGCTCCAGCAGCAACTGAATCTTTACGTCTTTAAATCGTCATACTTCAGTCATTTTACCCGATGGGACTCGGTGGCCATGCCGCAGCATGTTTATAATTTCAAATTGCGAAAGGATTCGCTTGTCCGCGCGAAATTTTCCAAAGATTATAAAGAGACCCAGGCGAATGCTGAAGCTTCACCAGCGGAAGTAACACAACCAGTTCAAAGCGCTGGTTCAAAGCGGTTTAAGAATAAGATTATTAATGCTATAAAAAGCGGCAAGAGGCCGCCAAAGCTGAGCGAAAAATTGGATACCACGAAGACCCTCGATGTCGCCAACATTGAAAAAAAGGATTCGATGCTAATTGCCAAAATAGATAGCATCTACCAGTCAAAGGCACGCGTAAACGTAGCCCAGGCTGCCACGAATATGGCCCGCCAGGTGAAGAGCCAATTGGAAGGGAACAACACGTCAAGAGAAACCTATGAAGCCGACCTCCGGGTGTTTGAAATTCAGTGGCACAAAATTCTGGCAAGTTCAATGGCCTGCATTGCCATGTTTTTGATCGGAGCTCCATTGGGTGCGATCATTAAACGTGGTGGTCTCGGCGTGCCATTTTTAGTCTCAATCTTATTTTTCATAGTATATTATTTGCTTAGTATGCAAGGGGAGAAGTTCGCTAAACAGGGGTCGGTTAGTCCGCTTATCGGTGTGTGGGCAGCAGACATGATCTTATTGGTCATCGGCTTACTTTTTCTGCGGCAAGCCCGCGTTGATGCTCGTTTGTTTGAAGCTGACTTTTATAGCGTCATGGTCGATAAGCTAAAGAAATGGTGGACAGGCCGGCGAAAAGCCAGTGTTAGACCTGCGGTTTAAATTTTGATATATTTTGGTTTTTTCTGGCAGAATTGCCACATTTGCCCCTTGAAATAAGGAAAAAACAAAAATTCGCGATGTATTTAACTACTGAAATCAAGCAGAATCTGTTTAACAAACACGGCTTCGGTAAGAAAAAAGAAGATTCAGGTTCAGCAGAATCTCAGATTGCTCTGTTTACTCACAGAATCAATCACTTGACAGAACATTTAAAGCTTAACAAAAAGGACTTTTCCACCCAGCAAGGCCTAATGAAACTGGTAGGAAAGCGCAAAAAGCTTCTCAACTATCTCCAGAGCACTAATATCGAGCGGTACAGAGCCGTCCTCGCAGACCTCGAGTTAAGAAAATAATATCACTACAGGGAACCAAAACAATGGTTCCCTTTTTTACATTTTTTATTGGATGGTAGGCAATGAAGCCTTCATCCTTTTATCTTTTTTATATGAAACCAAACGTCATTTCAAAAACATGCTCACTTCCTGATGGTCGTGAGATAACTATCGAGTCGGGCAAACTCGCACGCCAGGCCGATGGATCTGTAGTGCTGAGGATGGGTAACACCATGTTACTAGCAACTGTTGTGTCCAAAACGGAGGCCGTTGAAGGCACTGACTTTCTTCCCTTGTCTGTAGATTACCAGGAGAAGTTCGCTGCTACAGGCAAAGTTCCTGGTGGATTTCTTAAGCGTGAAAGTAAACTCTCCGATTATGAAGTATTAATCAGCCGTCTTGTGGACCGTGCTATACGTCCATTATTTCCAGATGATTATCATGCAGACACTCAGGTAATGATTTACTTGATCTCTGGTGATGAAAATGCGTTGCCCGATGCGCTCGCTGCGTTTGCGGCCTCAGCTGCCTTGTCAGTTTCGGATATTCCATTCAATGGCCCAATTTCAGAAGTTCGTGTCGCGAGAGTAAACGGAAAATTTCTCGTTAACCCGACACTCCCGGAGAAGGCAATCGCCGATATTGACCTTATCGTTGCAGCTTCGCTCGACAACATTTTGATGGTGGAAGGTGAATGCAAGGAAGTAAGTGAGGAAGATATGTTGGAAGCACTGAAGGTTGCGCACGAAGTCATCAAGACGCAATGCAATGTTCAGATTGAGTTGTCAAAAGCCGCGGGGAAAACCGTGAAGAGAACATATAGTCACGAAAAAAATGACGAGAATCTTAAAGCTGATCTTTGGAAGCTCATGTATGACAGGGCTTATGAAATGGCGGGCTCTAAGACTGCAAATAAGAATTTGAGATCAGAAGGATTTTCAAAAATCGTTGATGAGTATCTAGAAAGTCTTCCGGAAGACTCCACTATTGATAAAGGGCTTGTTAAGAAATATTATCACGATATTCAGAAAAAGGCATCGCGTGACCTTGTGTTAAATAAGGGATATCGTTTAGATGGTCGTCAGACAAATGAAATCCGTTCCATTTGGTCTGAAGTTGACTACTTGCCTTCGCCTCATGGATCGGCAATCTTCACCCGTGGAGAAACACAATCGCTAACTACCGTCACGCTTGGAACAAAGCTTGACCAGCAAACCATTGATGGCGCAATGATCTCCGGTTCGAATAAATTTATTCTTCATTACAACTTCCCTGGTTTTTCAACAGGTGAGGTGAAGCCAAACAGAGGTCCTGGAAGACGTGAAGTCGGCCACGGGAATCTGGCGCTTAGGGCATTGAAACAAGTGATCCCTCCTGATACCGAAAATCCTTATACAATACGCGTTGTTTCAGACATTTTGGAATCAAATGGTTCTTCATCCATGGCAACCGTATGTGCTGGTTCCCTGGCGCTGATGGATGCCGGTATTCCTGTTAAGGGGCCCGTGTCTGGCATTGCGATGGGAATGATTTCAGATGCGAAGACTGGCAAGTATGCAATCTTATCTGATATCCTCGGTGATGAAGATCATTTAGGTGATATGGACTTCAAGGTTACCGGTACCGAAAAGGGCATCACGGCATGCCAGATGGATTTGAAAGTTGAAGGACTTACATACGATGTTTTAAAGCAGGCGCTTTTGCAGGCGAAGGAAGGTCGTCTTCATATTCTTAACGAAATGAAAAAGACATTATCCGCACCTCGTCCTGACCTGAAGCCGCACGCACCAAGAGCTCAAACGGTTATTATCGAGAAAGAAATGATTGGAGCGGTGATCGGCCCTGGTGGCAAGATTGTTCAGGATATCCAAAATACCACTGGAGCAACCGTTGTTATCGAAGAAATTGACAATAAAGGGGTTGTTAATGTTTTCGCTACCAATAAGGAAGCTATGGACGGTGCTTTGAGACGCATCCGTGCTATTGTAGCGATACCTGAAGTTGGCGAGGTATATGATGGCAAGGTTAAATCAATCATGCCATTTGGAGCGTTCGTTGAGTTTATGCCGGGCAAAGACGGTTTATTGCATATTTCCGAGATTAAATGGGAACGACTTGAAAACATGGAAGGCGTTCTTGAAGTGGGAGAGGAAATTAAAGTTAAGCTAATAGAAGTCGACAAGAAAACTGGTAAATTCAGACTTTCACGCAAGGTGTTGTTACCAAGACCTCCAAAAAAGGAAACAACTCCCACTGAATAATCGTTGTAGCATCAATTGACAGGAACTAACTTTTGAGCTTATATTGTTAAAATAAAAGTAGCGTAACCGGAATGAGACAGCTAAAAATCAGTAAACAAATCACCAACCGTGAGAGCCAGTCGCTAGACAAGTATCTGCAGGAGATTGGAAAGGTTGATCTGCTTACTCCTGATGAGGAGGTAGAATTAGCAAAAAGAATCAAAGAAGGGGATCAGATTGCGCTGGAAAAACTGACAAAAGCTAATCTGCGTTTCGTAGTTTCTGT
>CBQWHS010000261.1:0-6108 GCA_967728665.1 uncultured Chryseosolibacter sp.
GACAACGCAGTAGCCCGTGGATAAACCATATACTCGGCATGCTCCGGAGTGGTGATGTATTCAGACCAAAGATTGCTCTGTGCTCCAAGAACGTGTTTCGCTTGTTCAGGCGTAAGCCCTGGAGGCACTGGCTCGTAGCCGTAAACTTTGCTCACCGGCAAATAATTTCCAATAGAGAGCGGTTCAGATTTCGCCGTGTCTTGTGCATAATCGAGATAGGTCCATTTCTCCGGGGTCATGATCACATCATGATTTTGTTGGGCTGCTGCAATTCCACCTTCCTCGCCACGCCAGCTCATCACTGTGGCATTCGGGGCCAGTCCGCCTTCGAGAATTTCATCCCATCCAATAATTTGCCGGCCTTTGGAATTCAAATATTTTTCTATGCGCTGAATAAAATAACGTTGAAGATCATGCTCATCTTTCAAGCCGAGTGACGCAATTCGCTTTTGACAATTTGGACAGGTCTTCCATCGATCTTTCGGTGCCTCATCACCTCCGATGTGCACATACTTCCCAGGAAAAAGTTGTGTGACTTCATCCAGTACATCTTGCAAAAATGTAAAAGTCTCTTCTTTTCCCGCACAGTAAATATCTTTGAACACTCCCCAACTTGAGGCTACTTCATAGGGTCCGCCCGTGCAACCAAGATTTGGATATGATGCCAGTGCTGCACTGGAGTGTCCTGGCATTTCAATTTCCGGAATGACAGTCACGTAGCGCTCTGCTGCATAAGCAACGATCTCTTTGATTTCGGCTTGTGTATAGAACCCTCCGTAAGGTTTGCCATCATATTTGGCTTGGGCACGTGTTCGTGTGGTCTGTTTACCAATGGGAGTTTCTTTGCGAATCGATCCGACTTCAGTAAGCCGGGGATACTTCTTAATTTCAATGCGCCATCCTTGATCCTCCGTAAGATGCCAATGAAAGCGATTGAATTTGTGTCGCGACATAAGGTCGATATATTTTTTGACGAATTCCGGCGGGAACATATGCCGACCTGCATCGAGGTGTAATCCGCGATAGCTGAAACGCGGGTAGTCGGTGATTTCGATCAGTGGGGATTCGTTGGTGACAGGGCCAAGCAGTTGCAGAAAACTTTGAACGCCATAAAACAAACCTGCACTATTGCTGGCGATAATTTTTGCTCCGTTCTTATCGATTGAAAGTTTGTACCCTTCATCACCAATTGTTTTATCTTTTTTAATGACAAGTTCGATCTGATTTTTGCTAGACGATTTTGTGGAGATCTCTCCCGTGAGATTCTTTTCTTTCAGTTGCTGAATTAATAAGCCCGCTACTTTTTTAGCGTCTGTTGTGGTCGCGATGACATTGATATTTTTATCCCACGTCTTCGTTCCGGGAGTTAAAACTTCGGAAACTGGTTTGGGAATTATAGTCGATTGTGAAAAAGCATTAATAGAAAAAACAAGGAGCGTGGCAAACAGGATTCGTTTCATGCTCCGAAAATACTGAACCATGAACACAATAGGAAGAAAATCACAGCGCTGCCGGTAATTACATTAAGAAATCCAGTTCTGCTTGCCGCGATGACTATCTCAGCAATACAACGCCCCCCCTGGTTTCCTTAACGCCGTCTTCCGGACGATAGGAACTCCTGAACCTCAGCAGGTAAGAGTATGTTCCGGGTGGCAACGGCTGCGCAAGATTGTTGTTATATCCTCCATTCCAACGGAAGTTCTTGTCGTTGGATTGATAGACCATTTCGCCCCAGCGATTGAAAATGAAAACCTGGAAGTCGGTGTCGTCAATGAAGAATGTAAATACTCTGAAGTCGCGATTAATCATTTCGCCACCTTCCATTACGCTACTGCTTGGTCTGAATGCATTTGGCCCGGTTACACGCGGATCACATTCCTCTTCAAGTGTAGTCTTATCAGAGCTTGCACAACCATAAGTATTAATCAGGTCGACTGAGAAATTTCCAGCTTCAGTGGCTGTATAAGTTTGCGTTGTTACACCAATGGATACACCTTCTTTGAACCATGCATATGACAAAAAGTTATTACCCGGATCAAGCGTTATTTGTCTCGTGCTTAAATCAGGATTCGCTGGATCAGGACAAATTATTCCTGTGTCTCTCAATGATCCCGGAGTTAAAGGAGCGAGAATAACATTCATATAATCAGTCGCGGTGCAGCCACTTAAATTGACAGTGGCTTCATAATATCCTTCTTTGGTATCTGTGAGCACAGCGGTAGTAGTAGGCAATGCTACTTTGTCTCGTGTCCACGTGAAGGCTGCAATTCCCGCCGGATTTGGTACAGCAGTAATCGTAAAGGGCGAGCCTTCACATGCGTTTGTGGCGAGAAGCGTTACGCGCACATCGCCGATTACTTTCGGTTGCAGGGTAGCGGTGCTTGTACACGTAGAAACTGCACTGCGAACAATTACTTGATAGTTTGCATTGTTGTCATTTAATCCGATTGTTGTTTGTGTTCCCGCAGTAAATGCAGTGCCATTCCTTGACCAGACGTAAGTGTAATTTCCGGTTGGCGTTGCAGTCAATGTAACCTGATCTTCACACTGGTCAGATTGTGTCAGCGTTGCCTTGAGATCTTCCACGAAGACAGTCAACGTGGTATCACGGGCGCAATAAACGCCCGGCTGTGTAAGTTTTAGCGAATAGGTTTGCGCACCCGTGCCAGGAGATGCCGTGATCACATTTGTGTTCGTGGCGCTGGTAATCGCAGGTCCCGCCCAGGCAAACGTTGCGCCAGATGCGTTAGCAGTAATTGTAATTGGTTGCGAGCAAGTCTGCGTTGAGAATGTCACCGGAACCTTTGTGGCCGAATTCACGGTGACAGGCGAACTTGATACCGTGCAGCCATTATTTGTTACCGTCACAATGTACTGTTGATTATTGCTTGCGAGCGGATTCACAGTTGTAAATGGATTCGTTGATGTGGTGTTCGATTCAACTTGAACATTCGTCATGCTGTTCGTCACCGTGTATGTGGATGTTGGTGTTAGGATACCTGTAGTTGGTGTTAATGTTGTGGTGAGTAGAATTGGATCGCAAGTCGTATTTGGCGCAGCCGCGACAGTAAATCCAGGATCGTTCAACGTAACTGTGTTGATTGTTGCGCAGCCTGATACCTGATCGGAAACTGTTATACCATAGGTACCACCATCCAAGGTTGCTGGCGTAGTTATAACCGCACCAGGACTCTGATCGAAATCCGATTGTGTGATGCCTGTTCCGGTTATAAAATAAGTAAACAAAGTTCCAGTGGGAGATGTGATTGTCAAGTTTATCTTTCCATCATTTACAACACATGATGTAGGATTTACAGGAGTTGCCGTGAACGCCGGAGATTCTTTAACCGTATACGTGATCGTGTCTCGCTTAAAACAAGTTGTAATTGGATCTGTTACTAGAACAGTATATTTGAACGCGCCTGGCAAGCTTGTGTCAACACCTTGCGTTTGTGCTGTTCCGCCAGTAGGCACTCCGTTGATAGCCCAGGAATAAGTGGTTCCCGGATTTAATGCATTAAGTGGTGGCAATGAAACATTCTGGCAAATTGTTTGGTCAGGTCCGAAATCAAGTTTGGGTCTGTTATCCGCTGCAAGAATTTGCGCATCCGTAAAACATCCAAAATTATCTGTAAGCCTCACGTCATAAATTGCCTGCTTTGACACGGTAATTGTTTTTGTGGTATCTCCTGTGGACCATAGGTATGTCAGACTCGGTTGACTCGTAGGGTTGGCATCGAGCACTGCATCTCCGGTACACATCACCACGGAACCCGGAGGAGGTGTTGGTTTTGCACGAATGATGACCGTGCCTGTGTATGTTCCTACGACTTCACATTTGTTGTAAATCTTAACATTCACGATATACGTGCCAGCGAGCTTATACAAATGCTTGATTTCCGGACCGCCATCTGCCTGGGAATTTCCATCACCAAAATTCCAATCGAACTTGTCGATAGCCGGATCTTTTCCAGATGCATTGAAAGCTGTTGAATCTCCCAAACATAATCCCGTAAAAGAAAATCCAGGTGACTGCGTCGGATTGGAGATTATCTGTGTAAAGTTCGGAAGGCCCAGTTGACTTTGTGTTCCCGCAACAAGATTGAACGGCTGAAACACGGAGACAGCAGACGAGACCATCGTCGTATCTTCGTTGGCCGTGAATGTTCCGAGAAAATTACTGTTGTTGATTGCCACGTAGATATTTCCATCAGGTCCGATCTGCATCGCGCCAAGCTGACCTGGCTTACTTACTTTTTGTTTGAGATGAGTATTTCCAACGGAATCAATAGCGAACTCATAAATGTCGGAGTTCGGAGTATTCGTCACCGTGGCAAATAATTTATTTCCTCCAGGTGAAATTTCAACGCCATACACTTGGCCTGATGTGCTGTTGAGGTTGACCGATCTGAAGTTGGTAACCATACCCGTGGAATCAACGAAATCAAACAATTCAATCACGTTGGAAACACCAGGAGTAGATAATGCAACAGCTAATCGATTGCCTGTTCCAAGCTTCATATATCCCTGGCCTTGTTCCGCTGCTGTGAACGAATGATCTGAACCAATAGATGAAATCACAGGATTAGAAATTCCCTGTGGCGTGATGTTGTAAGATCTGAAAGAATTGTTTCCGTATTCGTGTGCGACTAACCAGTTTTCATTTCCCGTTAAACGCTCAGTGCTCTTGGTGAACAGCAGTTGATCAACTGTAGCAAGTCCTCCTTTGCCGTTGTTCAGTTTTAAATCAAACAGTGAATAGCGGCATTCGTATGTATAAGTTCCGTGAATTTCCTGAGTGGTGAAAATGTAGAACAAGGTTTCATCTCCAGGCACCGGTATTATCAATGCGGATTGTGTTGATCCTGGATCGCCTCCGAGCCCTGGCGGAACTGGAATCGGAATTTCAACATCATCTTTATCATAGATACGTTGACCATCGGTTGAGAAAATTACTTGTCCGTTACGATCACAAATTACAGAGCAACCTTCAGGCGTGTTCAAAGGACCGGATATGGCCACGGCAGGATCATCCGGTAACGGATTAAAATCTATTCCGGCATTTTTACCAAAGTACCAAATGTTTGCCCGCTGATCGAGCGAGTCATACTCTTTGATGTTTACTCCCGCGTAAGCACTACAACTTCCGATCGTTGCCACGAGATAATAATATCCGGCGGAATCCGGTTTAAGCGTTGCTGTAGTTTGTCCAGGTAATAATCCGCCGGGGCCAAACCATTGCATCGTCGTTGGAGTTCCGCCCTGAAAGCTTGCGGTCACTTTCATGTCATCGCTTGTGTCATTCGGGCAACTGATCGACGGATTCGCTGTAGGTTTTCCATTGTTGATCGGAAGTTCACAAACGCAGGCTGTTGTATCCTGAACCAGATTTATTTGAAGATCAAATTGAGTTTGCGTTACGGGTGAAGTGAAGCTGGCGGTATCGCCATTCAAAAAGGCTTTTACTTTTACATTATATGTTCCGCCAGTTGTGTACGTATAGACAGGACTCCAATCACTGGATCCGCTTCCATCACCAAAATCCCAAACAAGACTATCGGCCCCAGGTTTAACTGCGGGGAAAAAAGAAGTAGGTGAGTTGGCACAGGTTCCGGTCGAAGTAAACGTCACTTTTAATAAGACTGAGTCTTTTGGTGCGAAGGAGGGAAACTGTGATCCAAGAAAATCTGTAGCGGACGTAAATACGGTTGGATTGTAGCGCAACGCAGAGGCTACTGAATCCGGAGTTACTATCGCGCCAAGCAAGAACGGACCCCCGGAGGCACGTTGATATAAGTGATAAATTGTTGTGCTGTCGGGCGCCATTTGAACACCGTAACTGCGAAAAACTGTTGCGGGAAGAACCGATGTTAGAGACGAGAAGTTGCTCAGTAAATCATACTGCATCAAGTCAGCCTGAATGCCAGGTTCACCATATCGCGATACATACAAGTACTGACCGTTCGGACTCCACTCCGTGTCATAGATCGCTTGATTCGTAAGGCTTACTACACCTGTATTCAGCACCCGCATGTTGAATGAAAGCACACCGGTTGTAGCATTAAAGTTTACAATTTCAATATCGCGTGTAGTTTCCTGGGGAGAAGT
>CBQWHS010000262.1:0-6094 GCA_967728665.1 uncultured Chryseosolibacter sp.
GATGAAGCCGGAAAAGACTTTGATAAGAAATGGTGTAAGGAAATGATTGATCGTCATGAGGAGACTATCAATAAATTTGAAAAACGTCTCGACAAGACTGAAGATGCAGAGCTGAAATCATGGATTAACAAAACTCTTCCAACATTAAGAACTCATCTTGATCAATTGAACGCCTGCGAAGAGAAGATTAAAGATAACGACAAGAACGGTTAACAACGTTTTTGTTCGATTAGCAAAGCCCTTCATAAATGGAGGGCTTTTTTAATTTCCGGAGATCAATAGCTGCCTGTCGGCGCATACAAAATTAACTCAGGTAAAGGTGCACACTTATTAAAATTTTCTAAAGGTTGATGGGTATTATTTTACACATTAGAAAGAGGGTAAAATAGTAAAAGCCTGTGGCACAGAAATATCATTGGTATCATTACTAATTCTTTATCCATGACAAACACTGCAACTACTCATCTCGTTTGTTTTTCGCATCTACGCTGGAATTTTGTCTACCAACGCCCTCAACATCTGATGACCCGCTTTGCAAAACATTTTCACGTTTACTTTGTTGAAGAACCGATATTCGATGCTTCATCCAATTACCTTGATGTTTCAACCTCTGCTGAAAACCTTTGGATCGTTGTTCCGCATCTGAAAGAAGGAATGTACGAAGACGAAATTAGTCGTGTGCAAAAAGACTTGCTAGCCAGTCTTTTTTCTGAACGCAGTATCGAGCGGTTTTTTTTCTGGTACTATACGCCGATGATGTTACCAATTTCAAATCACCTTACGCCCATTACTACGGTATACGATTGCATGGATGAATTGTCTGCATTTAAGTTTGCGCCTCAGAGTTTGAAAGATCGGGAGAATGAACTATTCGCAAAGGCGGACCTCGTGTTCACCGGGGGATTCAGTTTGTACGAGTCGAAAAAGCAAAGACATCCGGACGTTCATCCATTTCCAAGCAGTATCGATACGGAGCATTATTTCAAAGCCAGGTTATATACGATCGATCCTCCTGATCAGGCCCGTATTCCGCATCCTCGCATCGGTTATTTCGGTGTTATCGATGAGCGTATAGACCTTACGTTGATCGAGGGCATTGCGATGAGAAAACCGGAATGGCACGTCATCATGATCGGTCCAATTGCCAAGATCAGTCCGGATACATTGCCGAAACTTCCAAATATTCATTATCTCGGCATGAAGCATTACAACGAATTGCCTACTTACATTTCCGGTTGGGACATTGCCATGATGCCTTTTGCCCATAACGAATCAACTCGTTACATCAGTCCAACGAAGACACCTGAATATCTCGCAGCCGGAAAGCCCGTCATATCGACGCCGATTATTGATGTGCTTCGTCAATATGGCCGCTACGGACTTGTGAACATTGCGGGTACACCGGACGAATTTGTTCGCGTAGCATCCTTAGAGCTTGAAAATAGTGATCGGGATGAGTGGTTGCAACATGTCAACGAATTCTTGTCTCAAAATTCCTGGGATAAGACTTGGCAGCGGATGATGTATTTGATCACCAAAAAACTTAACGACAAAGAAAAGACCATCACCACTGAAAAGGAGAAAATATATGTTTGATTTTTTAATAGTAGGAGCGGGTTTTGCGGGGAGTGTGTTGGCGGAACGTCTTGCTTCAGTAGCTGATCAAAAGATCCTCATTGTCGATCAGCGTGATCATATCGGAGGAAATGCCTACGATTATTTTAACAAAGACGGCATTCTCATTCATAAATATGGCCCACATATCTTTCATACGAACGCCAAGAAAGTTTTTGATTATCTCGGACAGTTTACCCAATGGCGACCTTACGAACATCGCGTTCTCGCCAGTGTCGATGGCCAGCTTGTGCCTATTCCAATCAATTTAAATACGATTAACAAATTGTATGGACTCAATCTGAATTGCAACGAGGTGGAAGCTTTTTTTGAAAGCAAAGCGGAGAAAATAGCTCGCGTGAAGACATCAGAGGATGTTGTAGTCAGCAAAGTCGGACGAGAGCTGTACGAGAAGTTTTTTAAACACTATACACGGAAGCAATGGGACCTTGATCCATCAGAACTCGATGCTTCTGTAACTGCACGCGTTCCTACAAGAACAAATAAGGATGACCGGTATTTCACAGACACCTATCAGGCCATGCCACTGTTTGGCTATACGCGGATGTTTCAGAAGATGCTTTCGCATCCCAGTATCAAAATCATGCTGAACACGGACTACAAGGAAATCCTGGATATAATTCCATACAAGCACCTGATCTACACAGGACCTATTGATAGCTTCTTTAATTATTGCTATGGAAGATTACCATACCGGTCGCTTGAATTCAAGTTTGAGACATTTGATTCAGAAGTGCATCAGTCTACCGGAACAATCAATTTTCCTAATGAACACGCTTATACGAGAATTACAGAATTCAAATATCTGACCGGTCAAAAGCACACCAAGACCTCTATCGTTTACGAATATCCACAGGCCGAAGGAGATCCTTATTATCCAATTCCACGGCCTGAGAACGCGGAGATCTACAAAAAATATCAACAGTTGGCTAACGCGATGACCAATACCTATTTTACTGGCCGACTGGCTACGTACAAATACTATAACATGGATCAGGTGGTTGCGCAATCTTTATCACTCTTTGAAAAAATTACGCAACGTCAATCCGAAAAGCATGTTAATGGCCAAAAAGTTTACCAGTTACATTCCTGAAGTCTGGGGCGGTATTGAATGTTCTGTAAATAGGGTAGGCGATCAGTTCATGGACCAACTTTCCTTTACCGGTCATTATGATCGGGGTGTGGAAGACATTACGCGGTTTGCCGAACTCGGTATTAAGGCGATTCGATATCCGATCAATTGGGAAAAACATCAATTAAATCCGAAGCATGAAATTGATTGGCGCTGGACAGATGGCCAATTAACCACCTTCAGAAGTGTGAACATCCAACCCATTGCCGGACTTATGCATCACGGAAATGGCCCCGCTTTTACCAATTTATTGGATGCCCGTTTTCCTGACTTCTTTGCGGCGTATGCCCAGTCCGTTGCAAAACGATTTCCTTGGCTTGAATTATATACGCCCATAAACGAACCGTTGACTACGGCAAGGTTTAGCGGTTTGTACGGCATTTGGTATCCGCATAAGCGAAAAGACAAAGCATTTGCAACGATATTTCTGAACCAGATGAAGGCTACTGTGCTTGCGATGCGCGCCATTCGTGAAATCAATCCGGAGGCTAAGTTGTTGCAAACAGAAGATCTTGGGAAGACGTATAGTACAGACCTGTTGATGTATCAGGCCGAGTTTGAAAATGAGAGACGCTGGCTAACGTATGATTTACTCGTTGGCAATTTCAATCCGGACCATGCTCTCTGGGATTTTTTCAAGTTTCAAAAGATACCGGATTCACTGCTATATTTTTTTATGGAGAATCCGTGTCCGCCAGACATCCTTGGCGCTGATCACTACCTTACTTCCGAGAGATTTCTTGATCAGAAGCTAAGTCAATATCCTGCATACAGCCATGGTGGAAATCACAAGCATCGTTATGCGGATGTGGAAGCAATCCGCGTAAAACATACCACGCCCTCGGGGCTTGAAGTTTTATTAAAAGAATTATGGGACCGATATGAGATTCCCTTGGTGATTTCAGAAGTTCACTTAAACGGAACCACTGCTGATCAGATCAGATGGTTTAAACATGTTTGGAATGCTGTGACCCGACTAAAGGCGGAAGGTGTGCAAATTCCGGCGATCACGGCCTGGGCATTATTAGGTTCATTTGGATGGAATACTTTATTGACTATCCCCAATGGTCACTATGAACACGGAGCGTTCATGCTTCGCGATGGAGAAGTGATTGCCACCGAACTAGCTTCATTTATCAAAGACATTTCCGAAAACCCCGATGCTTCGCATCCTGCACTTGATGATAAAGGCTGGTGGGAGTTCGAGTCGCGATGTCTCTATAACGTTGATCAGCGTTGTAAAAAATCTGTAGCGCCGGATCGCGTCACGATTCCTGTAATGACAAAATAATACAGTTTCCGGTATAGATTTTTCGTCAGTATTTCTTTTAAACAACTGACGGTATGCAAAAAGGTGGAAAGAAGAAAACAATACGAAAACCCCAAATTCAAAGTCGGCCCGGATCAGAATCTAAAATGGAGCCGAAACCTGATGCAACAACGGAGTATCGCGGTTCTGATCGGCTGAAAAATAAAATTGCACTGATTACCGGAGGTGACAGTGGAATCGGCAGAGCTGTCGCAATACTTTTCGCAAGGGAAGGAGCGAAGATCGCCATTGCGTATTTAAATGAGCATCGTGATGCGAAAGAAACAATGGCACTGGTTGAAAAGGAAGGCTCTGAATGCATTATTATTCCAGGTGATCTTGGTGAAAATAAAAATTGCAAGAGTGCTGTGGAGAAGACAATCAAACGTTACGGCAGGATTGATGTGTTAGTAAATAATGCGGCACTTCATTATGAAGACAACAAACTGGAGGACGTTTCACCTGACCAGCTTGTCAAAACTTTCTACAGCAATTTCTTCTCCTACTTCTGGGTAACGCAAGCAGCATTGAAACATATTCCGGAAGGTGGTTGCATAATTAATACCTCGTCCGTCACCGCGTATCGCGGGAGTCCTTCATTGATTGATTACGCATCCACCAAGGGAGCAATTGTCAGCTTTACACGCAGCCTTGCAAGCAACCTGGTGAAGCAGAAAATTCGAGTGAATGGAGTTGCACCGGGACCCATCTGGACGCCTTTAATTGCTTCATCTTTTGATAAAGAAAAAGTTGCCAGCTTCGGCAGTGACGTTCCAATGGAACGTGCTGGTGAACCATCTGAAGTTGCGCCTGCTTATTTATTTCTGGCTTGCAATGATGGTGCATATATCACTGGACAATTTATTCATCCAAATGGTGGCGAAATTATTAATGGATAATTGAAATCATCGGCATGAGAATTTTAGAAAAGCAATTACAATCTTTTTTCAGGAAGAGGTGCTTAACCTTATATTGAGATATATATAAAAGCTGAGATTACACTTTGATAGCCTGGTCCAGTTAACGCTGGTGAAGGCATACACTGAAAAGAGACAACTGAGCTCCTGGAAACGGGAGCTCTTTTATTTTTTATACTGAATTATAGCGAAACGAATCCTTACCGTAATGAATCATCGATATATGAATATTATCCATTCAATTCTCAATAATTTTTACCTGTCTAACGTTTCTTAATTCAAAAGTATGGCAAGATGCTTCTGTTGACCGCCTGGTTGTTTTTGGCTTCGAAACGTATTGCTGCTTCTAATACTCAGAGTTTCAAAAAAGTAATTTTCAAAGGTTTTTATTTTTATTTCAAGCATGCGCATGGCCGCTTGTTTTTTTGAATTGTGAAAGAAAAACTTACGTATCGATAGTTTAACTCATCAACAAGTAAAATTTCCTGCACGCATTTTGATCAACTTTGTTTTAGCAAAAGCAATATGCTCTGCAAGATCTCTACGAGAAGAACTCCTAAAAAAATATGAAAAGAAAAGTTGATAGCAATCCAGCACAAGCTGATTTGCGATGGACTGAAAATAAAGCAAATGAATGGTATGCTGCAAAGGGCTGGTTGCTGGGCTGTAATTATGCTCCTTCAACAGCAGTGAACCAACTTGAGATGTGGGAAGCCGACTCATTTGATCTTGCAACAATCGATCGCGAGTTAGGATGGGCAGAAAGCCTTGGTTTTAATTCTATCCGGGTGTTCCTTCATCATCTTTTGTGGGAGCATGATTCAATAGGGTTGAAGAAAAGGATGGAGCAGTTTTTGGAATTGGCGGATAAGCATAACATTGGTGTAATGTTCGTGTTATTTGATGCAGTGTGGAATCCATTTCCGGAGCCAGGTAAACGTGAGTATAAAATTGGTGTTCATAATTCTGGCTGGCTCCAGAGTCCCGGAATTGAAATCCTGAAAAATGTAAAGCGACACGATGAGCTTGAAGCTTATGTGAAAGGTGTGATCTCTCATTTCGCAAACGACAAGCGAATTCATGTTTGGGATCTTTTTAATG
>CBQWHS010000263.1:0-6093 GCA_967728665.1 uncultured Chryseosolibacter sp.
GAAACCAGAGAGAATCTTGCTGCTCGCTTGAAGCGGATGGTCCTTGTATGCGAGAACATCCTTTAGACCAACGACAAGGCCTGCCAGTTTTCCGGCAGTACCTGTCTGTATTTTTTTATCTATTTCAGAAGCACGCGAAAGCGCTTCCGTTTCGTACACACTCAGAAATGCGTTGAGGTGTTCTTTCGATCGAATTCTGGAAAGATGATGTGTAACTAAATCGTGACAGGAGATAGTGCCCCGCTGCAGATCGTTTCGAATGTCGCGAAATGTAGCGTATGATTTCAACCTTATCTTCCTTCTTCGATTTTGTTGGCTTCTTTGCCTGAATCTTCAACTTCCTTCTTCACGTCTTTCACAGCGTCCTTAAATTCCTTAACACCTTTTCCAAGGCCTTTCATGAAATCAGGTATTTTCTTTGCGCCAAAGAAGATCAAAACGAAAAGTCCGATCACAAGTAATTCTTGCATTCCAACTCCGCCCAAAAACAACAAAATCGCTTTCATATAGGATAAAGTTAAATTTTTTAAAAAGTTCTACCGGGGAATGGAGTGAATCCAGGTATAGCCAGTAGGACTACAAAAGTAGGGAAAATCTTCAGTTTTATATGTTTTTTTTCTAATGTTTGATTCACGGCTGAAACCGTGGGCCGATGGTTCTTGGGATGCTGTGCTTCCTTATAAAGTACTCAAATTTCCACTACATCGTGCGGAGCCAGGTCTGTGGATCCAATGCCAGCGTGTTCTTTCGAATTTGAAAACGCAGCTCGGAAATTCCGTCATGATTGGAAATAACTTTACCGATCTCCTGATCAACAATTACTCGTTGCCCTTCTTTCACGTACACTTCCTTTAGGCCAGCATAAACGGTGTAATATTCACCATGTTTGATAAGCACTGTGCTTCCAATGGAAGGAACGAATGCGACTGCTCGCACCTCACCTTCAAATACACATTTCACTTTTTCGTTTTCGCGTGTTTGAATATTTACACCATCGTTTTGCTGCACGATTCCCTTTAACACTGGATGATTTTGAAGGCCAAATTTTTGGGAGATGAAACCAGTCGACACTGGCCAGGGCAACTTGTTTTTATTTTCCTCAAACGATGACGAAAGCACAACCGATTTTTTATTTCCCGCAGCAGCCAACGCCTCTCTTGCTTCGCGTTCAATTTCTTCCCGAATGATCGTTTCGATCATCTTATCGAGCTTTGCTATCGCTTCTTTTGTCTCGTTGAGATCACGCTTTAATTTTTTCTCTTCTTTCTCCAGCGATTTTACAAGTGTACTTTGTTTCTTTTTAAGATTAGCCAGGTTTTGATTTTCCGTCACTCCTTCTGCAAGCAATTTATTTTTTTCCTCTCGCTGCGAAGTAATTGCCTGTACCTGGCCGGAAAGTTCTTCTTGCACTTGAATAATCAGATTGGCTTGTAATTTTCTGGTCTCGCCATATTGCTCCATATACCGCAGACGCATCACTAATTGGTCAAACGAACCGGCAGAAAAAAGAAATGTTAATCGAGTGGTGCTGTTGTTCGCTTTCTGGGCGGCAAAAAGCATAGATGCATATTCCTTTTTAAATTTGGCAAGATCCGTTTCAAGGGCATCAATGATATCGTTATTCTGATTTATTTCTGAGTTGAGAAAATTGATTTCCTTTTTTATGGACTCGATGAGATTTTCCTGTTCAATAATGCGTTGATTGAGTGCATTCAGTTCGCCCAGGGTATTTTTTTTCTGATTCGTGGTTTCCCCAAGGATTTTTTCAACCTCTTTAATCTTCTCAATATTCTGTTGCTTTTCCTTTTGTAGCTGCGCCTTCGATTTTTTTTGCGCGACTGAGAGGGTTGATATGCTGATTAAGAATACAATGAGATAAACGGTTCTATCTGCGATCATACCGCTTCGGAATATTGAATGGAAACTTCAACGCTCGGTCGCCCACTTCCGCTTTGTTGTATTCAAAAATGATTGTGGTATTTACAAGGCCTGATAAAGTTTTATAAAAGATGCTGATCGTTCCATTATAAGGAAAAACCTTACCGCCCACCGGTTGAAAACTAGAATAGTTAAGCACGAGTGAATTAGCACTATTCCCTTCTTTCATCTCAACTTTTTCAATTTTGCTGCTAGCTGCGTTCACGTAATTAACAACGTCAACAGATCCGCTATGTTGCTTCAGCAAATACAAAGTGCTCTCCTGCACAACTTCGTCAGTATCCTTTCGTGGAATAACTGGATTACCGAGCATCGCAGCCTGAATGAGATCGTATGAGATATCAATATTAAAACGTTTCGAGAGTTCAACATAGTCGAACACGTAGAATTCTTTGTCTACCGTGCTCACAACGGTAATTGAATCTCGGTTGATCAGGGCCATTCCACCCTGAATACCAATAACGTTGAACCTCATCCAAATAACACTGTCTTTACGAATGCGGATTGCTGCCTTAACATCGCGCTCCTTTTTGGAATCACGAAGAATCATTCTCGCCTTGCCTTCAAAATATTCGAAGTCGATTTGCTCGATATTAAGACTTGGTTTTGGAGCTTGGATTGTAACGGGAGCTACGACCTTTTTGGCGCATCCGGAAATCAGGGTTGCTAAAGCGATGGCAAAGAACCAAAGGCTCTTATTCATAGATTTTTCGATTCGCAATTTTTTTGTTGAGTATCTCACTTTTAGCATTCAAACCTCGTGCTTTTTCCCACTGCTTTACGGCATTGTCAACTTCACCGAGTTGGTACAGAATATCGCCATAGTGTTCAAAATGTGTTGCATTCGCTTTTCCTGTACTGATCGCCCGTTCAATAATTTTTTTTGCGTCTTTATATTTTTGACGAACATACAAAACCCACGCATGGGTATCAAGAAATGTAGGATTATCCGGGTTATTTTTGACCAACGTTGACGACATTTTTTCGGCTTTTTCAAGATTTTCTTTTCTGAGCGCCAGGTAGAAGCTGTAATTATTCATCACCGAGTAATTTTCGGGATTGAACAAAAGCGCATCATCGTAGGCCTTATCCGATTTCAAGTAGTCTTTTGTCGCATTATAGGAGTCACCAAGTAAAGCGTTGATTTCCGAAACTAGTGACGCATTTGAAGTGGACAATCGTTTCGCCTGTTCAAGCGATCCGATCGCATCCTTGTATTGATGTCTCCGGATTTGAGCAAACCCATTGAAATAGTAAATCATTCCCTGGTTTGGATACAACTCCAATGCAGTTTCAGCATTCCGAATAACTCTGTCCCATTGTTCAAGTTGAGTTTCGAGGAACAAAAGGTTTTCCCAAACTTCAAAACTTACCTCTCCAGCTTCGATTGCTTTGGCATATTCGCGTTCGGACTCCCGATTTTTTCCGAGCGATAAATATAGGTCTCCTCCTATCACATGAATGTTTACGTTGCCTGAGTCAGCCGCATTTTGCTCCAGCTTCTGAAAGAGTGAAAGCGCAAACCCTTCCTTGTCGGGATCTGAAACTCCCTTCGTTTTATTTTGGTGGAGTTCGTTATTGTAGGCACCTAGAATAATAATCTTGCTTGACGTTTCCACCGCGGGATCAGCGAATAACTGAAGTAACATCGGCCTGGCTTTTTCTTCTTGCTTGTTGTCACGATAAAAACCCGCCAGTAGCATTTTCGCATTGCCTTCGGTTGGATTGGACGCAGTAAATTTTTCAAGGTATTGAATTGCCTCTGTTCGAAGTCCTTTTTGTGAGAGCAGTTCTGTGAACGCCATCACAAAACGGGGCTCATCAGGAAATGTGGCAACCAATTTTTCACCCTCTGCTATTGCTTCTTTTGTCTTACCAGCTTCCAGGTAAAGTCTTGCTTTTTGAAGGGATGATGTTTCATTTACCCCAAAAACAGCTTCAGCTTTATTATAAGCCTTGATTGCCTCCTCAGGCTTGTTTGCATATTGATATACGGCCGCTAATTCATAGTAATATTCATCGGTCCCTTTGACCTGCTCTATCATCTCTTCATAAGCTTCAGCAGCTTTTTCAAACTTCGCCATTCCGTTATAGATTCCTGCAGCGAGTAAATAAAAATACTTGTTTGATTGTTGCAGGCGGAGCGCATTCTCAATCATTGAAGCAGCTTTATTCAGATCTTCTTGTTTGCTACTTCTCGCCAATACATCGGCTATTTTGTAATAGACGGTGGCGTTCTCAGGATTTATTTCAAGTGCACGCTGGTAGTATAGCAGCGCTTTGGCATAATCCTCAAGGATGAAAAATTTTTCTCCTTCCGTAAAGTAGAACTCGGCCTCTCTCAGCCGCAATCCCTTGGCGGAATCTTCAGAATCCTTTTTCTTTTTTTGAGCATGAATGGGCGTGGGTAACAAAAGCCCAGCGATGACGAAAAAAATGAAAATTCTTAAAACCGATTTTACTTCGATGATCACGTAATTGTGTTATAATCTCCTACACTTAAATCGAGAGGTTTGGATTCAAAATTAACGAAATTCCCTAACATGCTATTTTGCAATACCGTGTTAGAAATCCTGGTATTTGTTTGAATAATGGAGTTGCTGATGCGCGAATCTTTGATCAAACAATTCTTGCCTAACGACACATATGGACCAATTACAGAATTCTCGATTACAGTGTCGTCTGCAATGAAACTTGGTTGAATGATAATTGAGTTTTTGATTTTGGCTTTATCGGAAATAAGTTTTTGATCTTTGATAAAATCCAGGTAACGTTGATTTGTTTGGACCGTCACATCTTTGTTACCGCAGTCCAGCCACTCTGTTACACGGCCGGGGATAAACCGTGCACCTTTTTTGTTTAGCCCTTGAAGTGCACTCGTAAATTGATATTCTCCTTTGTCCTTAATGTCGTTGTCTATCAGGTATTGCATCTCTTTAGCAAGTGCTTCTCCTTCCTTGAAAAAATAAATTCCAATTATGGCAAGATCAGATACGAAGTGTGATGGCTTCTCAACAAAATCAATAATTTCATTTTTGTCATTTAGACTTACAACACCGAACTGTGATGGATCTTTGACTTGTTGAACCCAAATAATTCCATCTTTTGTTGTATCAAGTTTGAATTCGGCTTTGAACAGGGTGTCAGCAAATGCTACGATCACTTTCCCTTTAAACAATTCTTTAGCAAACAACAGGGCATGTGAAATGCCCAATGCTTCAGTCTGATAATAAATTCTTCCCACCGCTCCAACTTCCTTTGCGATTCCCTTCAGACTTTCCTCTGCTTCCTTGCCGAAACTTGGATGAATGATAAATCCGATCTCATTAATTTTTTCAGGACACACTTTTGCGATGTCTTCCACAAGCCTGTGAACGATTGGTTTTCCGGCAATGGGCAACAAAGGTTTTGGTACAGTAAGTGTGTGAGGCCTCATTCTTTTTCCTAATCCGGCCATCGGAATAATAATATTCATGCGCTAGTTTCTTCAGTTATAGTATAGAGAGTTGAACTTGAGACTTTCAAGATAGTAAAAAATCGCGCCTATGTTCTTTTAAGATCGTTCCTCTCCAACAGGTAAACCACACCGATAAAACCGATCACAATGAGCGCATGGACAAACGTTGCGACAATCTGATTTCCAACGGGAATTTGGTTTACGATGTAAATGAGCAACATCGTTCCGATGATATACAACGTTGCAGAAATTACACCGTAAGGAATAGGATAAAATTTCTGCCCTAGCAGATAGCAGACGATTGTCATGAATGCGTAACAAATTAACGCAGCCCAACTGCTGCCTTCATATCCATACATTGGAATTAAAATATAATTCGCGACCACAGTAATGACCGCACCCGCGGCTGTAATCGCCGTGCCGACATAGGTCTTATCAGTGAGTTTAAACCAAACAGAAATATTATAGTAAATGCCCAAAAACAAATAAGCCAAAAGCAGGAGAGGAACGATATGCAGACCTTCCCAGTATCCAGGTTTTGCCAGGACGAGTTTCAAAATATCCAGGTTGATAGAAACACCAAGGAGCAAAATGCAACAGGCTATAATGAAGTAATGATTGACTTTAGCAAACAGTTGTGGAGAATTTTTCTCGCTCGCGTTGGAGAAGAAAAAAGGTTCCGCGGCATATCGGAAGGC
>CBQWHS010000264.1:0-6005 GCA_967728665.1 uncultured Chryseosolibacter sp.
GACAATCTGATCCTCAGTAATATCGAAAGTATTTGGAAAATTCACGCTTCACATATTGATTCGACGCAAGTTGTTGTATCCAGTGATGCTAAATTTTATTCTCTCGTGCCGTCAGTTTCTCTTACAGATTCGACTAAGGAAATCACTTCGCTGTTAATTCAATATCGATCCCCAATGGGCGCAATACAAATGCCACGCTGGGTAAATGGTCAAAGCAGTATGCAAGCCGCATCACCGGCTTTTGAAACAGCCCGTTTATTTTCAATCCTGGGTGTTGGTGTAGATATTTTAAAGGCATTTGCTTATGTGCTGATCTTTATCTCGGCGCTAAGTATTTTTATCGCCTTGTACAATTCGCTTAAGGAACGCAAGTATGATCTTGCCATTATCAGATCGATGGGAGCAGGCCGGAGGATATTAGTGGTTAGCATTTTGTTGGAGGGGAGTATGCTTACGTTGATGGGAACGGCAATTGGTCTGATGCTGGGCCACGCAGTAATATTAGCGTTGACATTGACAGTAGACGAAACCCAAAAGGCGGGGATAAGCGGTCTTGTTTTATATGCTGAGGAATGGATAATTTTGGCTGGAAGTTTGTTTTTAGGAATGGTGTGTGCGATCATTCCTGCAGTTCAGGCATATCGCACCGACATCTCAAAAGTACTCGCAGGAAACGCTTAATCATGAAAAAAATCACTGTAGTTCTCGCATTTTCTTTAATGGCCGCATTCGCTTTTGGTCAAAAAGTCGATACATGGAACAGTTTTGCAAAAACGAAGTTTGAACCGAAGTATTCTGAGAAGCTTGCAGAGTATGTTTTCTTTCCATCTTTTCCGGCAGAGCTCAAAGCATTGGATGGAAAAGAAGTGACGATCGAAGGCTTCTATGTTCCATTTGGGCCGGAGGATGGCGACTACATTATACTTTCAAAATATCCAATGAGCCAATGCTTTTTTTGTGGAGGTGGTGGTCCCGAGTCCATCGTTGAAGTTTATTTATCGAATGGAAAATTTCAGCCTGATGATGTGCTGAACGTGAAAGGAAAATTGAAGCTGAATTCTGATGACCCAGACCATTTGACATTCATGTTGCAAAATGCTTCGCTTGTCACAAAATAATTGTTGGGCAATCAAAACAAAACTATCTCCTATATTCGCTTGTCATAGTTTATTCCCTATGAGTTGATGCATTGGAAACCCCGCTTTCGATACTAAAGCGATATTGGAAACATGGTCAGTTCAGGCCGTTGCAGGAGGATATTATCAATGCGATTTTAACCGGACATGATACGCTGGCGTTGTTACCAACGGGAGGAGGCAAGTCGATTTGTTTCCAAGTGCCGGCAATGTTGATGGATGGCGTGTGTATAGTGATCACTCCCTTGATTGCTTTGATGAAGGACCAGGTTGAACAATTGAGAAAACGAGAAATCATGGCGGTTGCAATTCACTCAGGAATGACTCGTGGTGAAATTGACCTGCTTCTTGACAATACCGTTTACGGTCATATTAAGTTTTTATATGTTTCGCCTGAACGTCTGCAAACTGAAATTTTTATCGAACGATTCAAGCGGATGAAAGTTGGTTTGATCGCAGTCGATGAAGCTCACTGTATATCGCAATGGGGTTACGATTTCCGTCCACCGTATTTGCAAATTGCGGCCCTGCGAGAACACAAGTCCCAAGTCCCGGTTATTGCATTGACGGCTACCGCCACCGTTGTAGTGAGAGACGACATTATGGATAAGCTTGCTTTTGGAAAAAACAGCAGGATGTTTCAGAAGTCGTTCGCGCGTGAAAACCTTTCATTCGTTGCACGTAAAACCGAAAATAAAGACAAGCAACTTGTTCAGATACTTCAAAAAGTGAAAGGATGTGCCATCATTTACGTCAGGTCGCGCAAGGGAACGAAGGATTTGGCAACGTGGCTTTCAAAAAAAAATATTTCGGCTTCATTTTATCACGCCGGGCTTTCGCATGACGACCGAGCGAAACGTCAGGATGAATGGATCCAGAATCAAACTCGTGTGATGGTGGCCACGAATGCGTTCGGCATGGGTATCGACAAATCCGATGTGCGAATCGTTATTCACCTCGACCTTCCGGAAAATCTTGAAGCCTATTACCAAGAGGCAGGCCGGGCTGGTCGTGATGGTCATCGTTCATATGCGGTAATACTTTACCAGGATGCTGACGTTGCAAACCTGTTGAAAAAATCAGAGCAATCTCAACCGTCTCCTGAGTTTCTTGCAAAAGTTTACCAGTGTCTCGCGAACTATTATCAACTTGCGCTCGGAAGTGCAGCGGGTGAAAGTTTCGATTTCGAAGTTTACGATTTCTCCGAAAGGTTTTCGCTGAATCCGGTTGAAGTTTACAATGCGCTTCGCAAATTGGAAGAGGAGGGGCTGATTCAGTTTAATGAAAGTTACTATAGCCCGTCTTCTGTTCATATTGCATTGGATCATACCAAGCTGTATGAGTTCCAGGTTGCCAATGAAAAGTTTGATGATATTTTGAAAATGCTTTTGCGACTATACGGTGGAGAAATGTTTTCCGGATACACGAAAATATCGGAAAGTTATATTGCCAAGGCGTTGAAAGTATCGGATACAGAAGTTGTAGCAACACTTCTACACCTGAACGAGCTTACGGTCATTGCTTACAATAGAATTAAAGACAAGCCTCAACTGACATTCGTGTTGCCTCGCCAGGATGCCGACAAACTTCCGATAGATCGAAAGCGATTGGATGCGCGGAAGAAACTGATCATTGACAAAGCGAACGCTATGGCTGGTTTTGTTGAGACCAGTCATCGTTGCCGCATGCAATTGGTACAAGATTATTTTAACGAGACAACTTATAAAGTCTGCGGTATTTGTGATGTCTGCATTGAAAACAGGAAGAAGAGCAATGTCAAAGCATTTGATGCGCTTATGGAAGAAATACTGATGATCATGAAGACAAAAACAATTACGCTTGACGAATTGGAAATACAAGTTGCGCCGAAGGATCGGGAACTGTTTGTTGATGTTGTTCGCGAGTTGGTAGATGAAGGCAAGCTGGTTTACGATAGTGTGTGGAAGTTGAGTCTAAAAACCAAAACCCTGAAACGTTGAAGAATCAAAACATTAATTAAAGTAAATCTGTTATAAATATCATGGCCAAGAGAATTCTTAAAAAGCTCCTCAAAATTTTTCTGTATTTCCACCTGTTTTTATTAGTGGGAGGAATTTTCACGCATTGCACGTTCACACATTATGCGAAGAAGTCTTATGCTGAAGCAAAGCGGGAGAAACCGTATGATGTAGTTATTGTTCCGGGTGTGCCTTATGAAGGAGAGGAAACGACTGGCGTTATGAAAATGCGTCTCCATTGGGCGAAACAACTTTATGACAGTGGTATAACAAATAATATTATTTTTTCTGGATCATCCGTTTACAGTCCATACGTTGAAGGCATCGTCATGAAGATCATGGCTGACTCGCTGGGAATTCCGCCGGATCATTTGTTTTCTGAAACGAAAGCGGAACATAGTACGGAGAACGCTTACTACGGTTGGAGAATGGCAAAAGGTCTTGGGTTTAAAAAAATCGCACTGGCAACAGATCCGTTTCAAGCTGGAATGCTTCGATCCTTTATTCGCAGATATTGCCCTGGAATGAAGTCTGTTCCGATTATTTTTGATAGTCTGGACATCGATAAAAAATCACTTCCTAAAATTGATCCAACCTCAGCATTTATAAAAGACTTTGCTTCAATTACGAAACGTGAAACGTTCTGGCAAAGAATGAGGGGTACGATCGGAACTAAAGTGAAGAAGGAAGCGATCGCCGATCAACAGAAAGAAAAACAACAAGAGGAGGCGAAGGGAGGGAATTAAGGATTTTAGATTCTTCAGCGATCGGGTCACTTACGCTCGCAGAAGTTCTTGCGCGTTTTCCAACGCAACCTTTGATGGTTTCGCTCCGCCAATCATTTTGGCAATTTCCTCAATGCGTTCATCATCATTTAGCAATTTGATATTGCTTATCGTTTTCTTTGAAGTGTTATCCTTATAAACAAAATAGTGGCGATTTCCTTTTGCAGCGATCTGTGGCAAATGAGTGATCGTAATAAGTTGATGTCGTGTTGACATTTCTTTCATCAACGTGCCAAGTTGCATTGCGATTTCTCCGGACACACCGTTATCAATTTCGTCGAGCACGAGTGTCGGCATCGCTGATTTTTCAGCCATCACATATTTGATGCAGAACATTACGCGAGAAAATTCTCCTCCTGATGCCACGAGCGCCAGCGGTTTTGCGGTGATTCCTTTATTCGCGCTGAAGAGTATTTCTATTTTATCGATTCCCATATTGGTAGGCTCCGAGGTCTGAATTTCAATACCAAGTGTAGCGTCAGGTATTCCCAGTTCCTTCAATAACTTCGTCAACTGCTTGCGCAGAGGTTCAAACGCTTTCCGCCGTGTTTCACTTAATTCTGAAGCCAGTCTGGCAACTTCTTTTTGCGCGGACGACAGCGCTTCCTTTGCTGTACTCAGTTCCAGATCAAGATTGGTGGTGAGATTCGCTTTTTGCTGAAGACTTTCCTGCAACGCGATCAGTTCACTCACATTCGACGCTCTATGTTTTTTCAGCAAACGGTAAATTGCACTAAGTCGCTCTTTTATCCATTCCGATCGTTCCGGATCAAACTCAATTTTACTTTCCTCATGTTCAACCTCACTCGCGATATCGTCCAGCTCTATACGAAGACTTTCCACTCGTTGAAAGAGCGCTTCGTAAGCAGGTGAATAAGAAGCAATATTTTGGAATTCACTTCGTATTTGTGCGACTGAGCTTTGTGCTGATAGTTCGGAATTCGACAGCAGATTTAAAACGGTATTAAAACGGTTTTTAATTTCCTCCGCATGCTCCATGATCTTGAGCTCTGATTCTAGGTTCTCTTGCTCCTTTTCCTCAAGGGAGAGTTTTACTAATTCATCTAATTGGAAATTAGTGTAATCGGCTTCTTCTCTTAATGTATCTGCCTGGGCTGCGAGGGTTTCGAAAGCTTTTTTTGCTTGTTGATATGTTAACCAGGCTGAATCGTAACGCTCTCGTAACGATTCATTTCCGGCATAGGCATCAATCAACTGCAGCTGAAATTCCTGATTTCCTAATTGAAGAGTTTCGTGTTGAGAATGAATATCCATCAGCCGATTTCCAATTCTTCGCATTACTTCAAGTGTGACAGGCGTATCGTTGATGAACGCGCGCGATTTTCCACCCGGACTAATTTCTCTTCGAATAACCGTTAGATTATCATAATCCAGATCTTCAGTTTTGAATAATGATTTGAGTTTATAACTCTTGAGGTCAAATGTGCCTTCAATGACACATTTGTCATTTTCGTTCCACAATACTTTCGTATCCGCCCGGTTCCCCATCAGCAGTCCTATCGCGCCAAGCATAATGGATTTACCAGCCCCCGTTTCGCCTGTGACAACATTTAAATGTCCCGAAGGCTCAAGCTCCAGGTGTTTAATCAGTGCGTAATTTTTTATGGTTAGAAACTTCAGCATTAGACAATGACATCAAAATAAACTTCAGCAATCTGTTGAAATGTAAAACGCATTGGTTTTAGTCGCATGTTCAATAGGGTGACAATATCTTGATCAATTCTATCGAGCTTGCCGGTAATGGTTTTTCCATCATGAAAAACAAGATTGATATTTTTTCCGACAAATTCTGTCAGGCGCGTTCTAATGACCTGAGAATCATTTAACCGAATTTGTTTAATACCCTGTTTTAGCATGGAAATGGTTATCGAACAGCAATATCAAAAATGAAAAATCCTCGGGGAATTACGCGACCTAGTTGGCAATTATTTTTTGGTAGGCGTTTCGGTTTGAAGGATCGATCGAGGTAATAATGTCATATGCCTCCCTTCGCACTTGGATATTTCCTTCAGAGAAAATATTGGCGAGTTCCTTTCCTTTTGCGTCAAGGAAACTAACTACCAGGA
>CBQWHS010000265.1:0-5951 GCA_967728665.1 uncultured Chryseosolibacter sp.
ATAAAAGTTTTCCAGCGCGGGCTGCCCAAATAATTATTAATCGTTAAGTAGAAAAGTGCATAGAAAACGGTTTTCACATTTGTACACAATGGGTTGGCGCCAATAAAAAAAGCCCGACAAATGCCGGGCTTCAATTTTTTTATAAGCGAGATCCTTAAAGACTCTTTCCGAATCTCTTTCTATCAGTTTCGTTAAGATAGATTTTTCTTAAGCGAATAGACTTCGGTGTTACTTCTACATATTCATCTGACTGAATATATTCGAGCGCTTCTTCGAGCGTATGCTTCAATGGAGGAGCGATTTTCATTTTTTCGTCGGAACCCGAAGCTCGCATGTTGGTCAATTTTTTAGTTTTAGTAACGTTAATTACTAAATCTCCACTGCGTGTATGTTCGCCGATTACCTGGCCCTCATAAACTGCTTCGCCTGGGTTGATGAAAAATTTTCCACGATCCTGTAGGTTGTGTAAACTGTAAGCGATTGCTTCGCCTTGTTCCATCACAATCAGGGATCCGTTTATTCTTCCTGCTATTTCGCCTTTGTAAGGTTGATATTCTTTGAATCGGTGTGTTACCACTGCCTCACCTGCCGTTACGTTCAGCAAGTAATTTCTTAAACCCATAATTCCTCGTGATGGGATAAGGAATTTCAAAATCATCCGGTCTGCTTTCGGTTCCATGTTCAACATTTCACCTTTGCGCATCGAAACTGTTTCAATTGCTTTTCCGGCAACTGATTCTGGTAAGTCGATTGTCAATTCTTCAACCGGTTCGCATTTCACGCCATTAATCTCTTTGAAGAGAACTTGTGGCTGACCGATCTGAAGTTCATAGCCTTCTCTGCGCATCGTTTCAATCAACACAGACAAGTGAAGAACACCGCGACCGAATACCATAAAACTATCTGCCGATCCTGTCTCACCTAAACGTAGCGCAAGATTTTTTTCCAGCTCTTTCTCAAGACGTTCGCGGATGTGACGTGACGTAACAAACTTTCCTTCTTTCGCATAAAAAGGAGAATTGTTGATCGTGAAAAGCATGCTCATTGTTGGTTCATCGATGGCAATAGATTTCATTGCCTCTGGTTTTTCCGGATCTGTAACTGTATCTCCGATTTCGAAACCTTCCAAACCTACCATTGCACAGATTTCTCCGGCCTTCACTTCTTCAACTTTTAATTTCTCAAAACCTTCAAAAACATAAAGGTCTTTGAGCTTTGCTTTGACTACACCTTTAGCATCACGTTTTACTAAGGCAAGGGATTGACCAGTCTTGATGGAGCCTCTATGCACGCGTCCGATGGCAACTCGTCCGATGTAAGAAGAATATTCAAGTGACGTGATCAGCATTTGCGTAGCACCTTCTGCAACTTCCGGTGCAGGAATATATTGGATGATGCCCTCAATAAGTGGCGTGATGTCAGTTGTTGGATTTTTCCAATCGGTGCTCATCCAGCCGTTCTTTGCAGAGCCATAGAACGTTGGAAAATCTAATTGATTTTCTGTCGCATCCAGTTGAAACATCAAATCAAAAACCTGCTCGTGTACTTCGTCAGGTGTACAATTTTTCTTATCAACCTTATTGATAACGACAATTGGTTTAAGTCCCAACTGCAAAGCTTTTTGTAATACGAACCGAGTCTGTGGCATTGGTCCTTCGAATGCATCTACCAAAAGCAGACAGCCATCAGCCATATTCAATACACGTTCCACTTCTCCACCAAAATCGCTGTGACCGGGTGTATCGATGATATTTATTTTGTAATCTTTATAACGCACTGAAACATTTTTCGCGAGAATAGTAATACCACGTTCGCGCTCGAGGTCATTGCTGTCCATGATCAATTCACCGGGCGTTTCGTGATCCTTAAATAATTTACCCGCCATGAGAAGCTTGTCCACGAGAGTGGTCTTTCCATGGTCGACGTGAGCGATGATGGCAATGTTCCTGATCTTGTTATTATCCATAAAACCTTAAAATCCTCTTCTTTTTACAAATTGAGGCGCAAAGATACGGTTAATTTGGCGATTTGCAGCGGTGGTTTGCAAAATTGCGGTAGGCGATTATTGCGATAAAATCATTTCTTATTCGACCGAATTAACGACACCTTGGAAAAGATAACTCACAATAAAGGAGTGAAATTTTTATTTAAATCGATTGTTTGTTTGGCAAGCTCACGACTGTCAGGCTGAGAATCTTAAGAAGGTTCCCATTGGCAAATCCCGTTCATTTTTCGATTTTAGAAAAAATTCGCCGTATTCAAAATTCGCATTTGCGAAATGAGTTTTTGCCACATTAAGTCCAACGGTTGGAGATAAACCGATAGCATACATACTCAGAATAAAAAATCGGTTTTTGCTTTCCAGCAACTCGCTGCTCATGTGAATGATTTCGTCCAGCTGCTCCTGCAATGTCCATTTTTCTCCTTCGGGGCCGCGGCCATACGGAGGAGGATCCATAATAATGCCGTTGTATTTATTTCCTCGCTTTTGCTCACGCCGCACAAATTTGAAAGCGTCTTCATAGACCCAACGTATATTCTCAAGGCTATTTAATTGCATATTTTGATTTGCCCAATTCAATCCTGGTCGTGAGGCATCACAATGAACGACTTCTGCGCCAGCTGATCGCGCTACCACCGAGGCAGCGCCAGTGTAAGCAAATAAGTTCAACACTCGTGAAGGTTGGCCGTTCCAACTTCGAATGGTATCATAAATAAAATTCCAATTGTTTCCTTGCTCGGGAAAAATTCCTACGTGTCCGAAACCTGTCAACGCAAGGCGTAATGTTAAATTCAAATCGCTGTATTGATATTGAACATTCCATGACTCTGGCATAGACTTATCTTTGGACCAGCCACCTTTGACATCGTCTGTGAAGCGAAATTTATCTGTTTGTTCCCTGACGAACTTTGCATGAGCCATTCGTTTCCAATCTTCATCCGACAGTACTTTTTTCCAGATAGCTTGAGGCTCGGGACGGACCAAAATATATTTGCCGAAACGCTCAAGTTTTTCAAAATCTCCGCTATCGATGAGTTCGTAATCTTTCCAGGATGTTGGGCTGAGTAATTTCAAAGCTGTCAGATTTGTGTTCTTGATTGCCGGCCAAAGTTAACCGAAAAATGCGCTTTGAAGTTGAGTCTTTAAATTTTAACATTGTGATGAATGCATTTCACTATCACCAGCACCCAAAATCCCAAGATTAAAAATGTGATTGCGCTTGAGAAGCCTCGCGAGCGCAAGAAGCAATGTCTGTTTGTGATTGAAGGAGTTAAAGAAATTAAGTTGGCCTTGGATGCTGGTTACAAAATTGGAAATCTTTTTTTCTGTGAGGATATTATCAGTCGCAATGAATTGACGCGGCTTGGCGCGGATGATAAATTGCTGATCCCGGTGTCAAAAGATGTTTTCGACAAGGTGGCGGTGCGTGAAAATTCTGGTGGTGTGTTGGCCGTTGCTGAACAAAAAACTCATCGTCTTGAACAAATTGTTTTAAGCAAAAACCCACTTTTGTTGATTTTAGAATCTGTTGAAAAGCCTGGGAATCTTGGAGCAATTTTGCGGACTGCGGATGCCGCGGGTGTCGATGCCGTTATAATTTGCGATCCGCAAACTGATTTCTATAACCCGAATGTGATTCGTTCAAGCATTGGGTGTGTTTTTACGAAGCAGATTGCTTCTGCTTCATCGACTGAGACAATAGCATGGCTGAAGAAAAATGGAATATCAATCTATTGCACTTATCTGAAAGCAAGTCAGCCTTATCATCTTGTTGATTATAAAAAACCTTCGGCGATTGTGATGGGAACTGAGGCAACAGGTTTGTCCGACGAATGGGTTAGGTCGTCAACTGCAAATATTATTATTCCGATGGCCGGTGCAATTGATTCAATGAATGTTTCAACTGCAGCAGCGGTGGTGGTGTTCGAGGCAAAACGTCAGCGGGGATTCTAAGGACATTAGCTTTTACCTAAATTAAATTCTTAGAGGCGCTTTGCGCGAAATTCAAGTACAATTTTAACCGCAAAGAAACGCAAAGAAAATGCGGAACACATTTGACCGCCAGGGCGCACGCGGATGTGGCCCAAAGACACTTCACGACACAAGGAATTTCAAGATACGGGTTAAACCGTGTTATTCTCAGGAAGTGCTTTAATGAGCTTTAGCTCTTGTCTAAATTAAATTCTTGGACACATCCGTGCATTTTTTTCGCCCTGTCTTTCAAGCGTGGCAAATCGCAGAAATCCAAATGCAATTTTAACCGCAAAGACAATACAAAGAGGCGCAAAGACAATGCGAAATTCTTGAACTCGTCTTCGCATTTTTTTTGTCATGCCTTTCAAGCGTAGTAATGCCTCGTACGCTAATACTACGGCGCTAAAAATTCTTGTGTGCTCTTTGTAGAAAAATATTATTCGTCTCTTAGCGAACGTACCGGATTTGCGGATGCAGCGCGAATCACATGATATCCCACTGTGATAAATGTAATTACAAATGCCAGTATCGCAGACATCACAAATGTTCTCCATTCTCCCTCGAGTTGGATGCGATAAGCAAAGTTTTGTAACCAGTTATTTGTGAAGTACCAGGCCACTGGCAATGCTATTACCATTCCAATTCCGACAAGAATAAAAAATTCCTTTGATACGAGGAGCACGAGACCTTTCACGCTGGCGCCAATTACCTTGCGAACTCCAATCTCTTTCGTTCGTTGTTCAGTGGTGAAGGCGGCAAGTCCAAGTAGGCCCATGCATGCGATCGCTAATGTTAATCCAGAAAAAGCAGTAAAGATCTGGCTCCGTTTTTCATCAGCCTTATACTGTGAATTAAAGTCCTGATCCAGAAAATCATATTCGAACGGACTGTTGGGATAAACCTCTTGCCATGCTTTTTCTATCTGTGCAACAGATCCTTTAACATCGCCTTGGGATGTGCGGATAAACATGAATCTGAAATTCTTGTCCAGCAGCACCATCAATGGTTCAATCACATCGTACAACGAATTTTGATGAAAATCTTTAATGACACCCACAACATGTTTTTCAATGTCTGTGTTGTTGGGACCGCCACCCTGAATAACGAATTTCTTGCCCAATGGATTATCCCATGCCATGCGTTTTACCATCGCTTCATTAACCAATGCACCATAAATAGTATCGGAAATTATTTCTCTCGAAAAATCTCTGCCATTTACAATTTGCATTCCCATCGCTTTAACGAAGTCATAATCTGCGGTAAATAAATCCACCCCACGATCAACGAGTTTCCCTTCGTTGTCTTCCACTTTGAATAAAGACTTTCCGATTCGCTGACCCGGAGAAGATGTCGCCATCCCAACAGCGGCAATTGCTGAGTTCGACTTTAATTTTTCCGAAAGGATAGGCGCTTTTTCCTGCAACGCTCGCCCCGCCAACGTCAGTCGCACAACTCGTTCCTTGTCAAAGCCGAGGTCCTTGTTTCTAAGATATTTTAACTGATCGAACACGATTAATGTTGAGATCAACATAAAAATAGAAATCGCAAATTGACACACAACAAGGACTTTACGGAACATGGCGCTTCCCCCTTTTGCCGAAAGTTTTCCTTTCAAAACGCTAACGGGACTAAAGCCAGACAAATAGAACGCAGGATAGCTTCCACCAACAACACCAGCAAACAAAACAATACTTAAGAGGCTTAGGATTACAGGCTTTTGCAGGATGTAGGAGAAGGGGAGTTCTTTGTTTGCCAGATTGTTAAATGCCGGAAGCAAGGCATAAATAAGAATGACACTGAGTACCAGGGAAATCAAAGAGATAACAACTGATTCAGTTAGAAACTGTAAGATTAGCTGCACACGTTGTGAGCCCATCACTTTTCTAACGCCAACTTCTTTTGCGCGGTTCATTGATCTTGCTGTTGCGAGATTCATGTAGTTTATACAAGCAATGATCAGCATGAACGCTGCGAT
>CBQWHS010000266.1:0-5950 GCA_967728665.1 uncultured Chryseosolibacter sp.
TTACTGCGGTATATTTTGTATCAGACAAACGAAACAAAAGTATCACTCGAAAAAGAACTTGAACACCTTCGAGATTATGTAAGCCTGCAACAATTGCGACTTGTCAATCACGAGTCAGTTAAATTTACCATTCACGGAGATCCCGCCGGCAAATCGATTGTTCCCCTCGTCTTAATTCCGTTCGTGGAAAATTTTTTCAAACATGCAGATTTTGGAAAAGGTGTTTCGAATGAAATAGAAATAACAGTCACGCATGACCGTCTGATTTTTAAGACCGCGAATTCGACACTGCAAAAACAAACGCCACAAGAGCGACACGAAAGTGGAATTGGTTTAGAAAACGTGAAGCGGAGATTGGTGCTGCATTATCCTGATCAACACTTTATTCGGTACTCGGAAGCGGACCGGGTATTCACCGTACACCTGGAAATTATTCTTTCGTAAATTTATAGTGAATTATCATTGATGAGTTCCTCCACCGAAAACATAATCCTGAAGTGCATCGCAGTTGATGATGAACCGTTCGCGATCAAACTAATTGAAGACGATATTTCGAAGATTTCATTTTTGAAGTTATTGAAAACATTTTCATCACCGACTGAGGCCCTTGCATTCCTGCGTAAGGAACCTGTAGACTTGATTTTTTTGGATGTTCAAATGCCTGTATTACGCGGCACTGATTTCATTCGCCAGCTCGAACAACATCCGATGGTTATTTTCACCACAGCGTTTGAGCAATACGCCGTTGAGGGATTTGAACTGGAGGTTATTGATTACCTGGTGAAGCCAATTTTGTTCGATCGTTTTCAGAAAGCAGCTAGCAAAGCCCGTGAACAATTTATTCTTCGTGCTGGAAAATCCGAGCGTGGATTTTTCTTTGTGCATGCGGAGTATAAGGAAATTAAAATTTTCTTCGATTCGATTCTTTGGGTTGAAGGTTTAAAGGATTACGTGAAAATATTTTTGCAAAACCAGCCCAGGCCGATCTTGACGCGATTGAATCTTAAGGCAATTGAAAGTAAGCTACCTGCGGATTATTTTTGCCGCGTTCACAATTCTTTTATCGTCCCCTTTTCAAAAATCACATCCATACAAAAATCCCAACTCTACCTGGGCAGCCAGGCGATTCCTATTGGCGAGAAGTTCGCCGAGGATTTTAGGAAACGATATAAGAGCGACTCCTGAGACGGCATCTACACTTTTCGTCTATCCGCAGACACTTTTAAATCGCGAGACAATATCAACAGTCAAAGAGGCGTATTTAACAAAACTTATACGCTATGAAATCAACGCTGATAAAATTTGCCTCCCTTGTAATGGTCGCCTTTACTTTGATACAATGTGACCAGTCATTTAACGGACCCTCATCAAACGATTTGAGTTCTGATCTGATTGATGTTGCGCAAACCTCCGGACAACTCGCGAGTGGAACGAGTTTTAATATCACCGGAAGCTCTGCCGACAGCACACACCAACATGCCGGTGGTGGTGGTCCACGTCATGGACACGGAAATCCGCACCGTGGAATTTTGGATGGCATCAACCTACTGGCACCGACAGACGAATTATTAGCCATTGTTGATGCCGAAAGCGCCAGCGATTTCAGGGGAATGCGAATCTCCAGAAATGGTGGCGCAACAATTACAAATTACGATGCTTCGGGCAATGTGGTAAGCTTGCCAACGCCAACCACAGCTGCGCCAAACGGTTGCAGCTTCAGCGGAAAACAATTTCCCAAATCAGATTCATTACTGGCAACCATATCGAAAACTGTGATTGACTATGGAAGTGGTGTAACGTTTAAGCGTGATACAATCGTTATTACAAGAACGGGGAAAATTGTGATTACTCGCACAGGCGATGCGTCAAACTTGACAGAGGTCACGACGTTCGAAAATTATTCAGTGAATGGCATCAAGATAGAAGGAACAAAAACTCGCGTGAGTACGTACGATGCAACAACCCATTCGGGTACATCCAACACAAGTGTCTCCGGAGGAAAGATCACACTTGCTGACGGAACAGTTACGACATGGACCAGTACTAAGTCAAGGATAAGCACTATTACAATCGATGAGAGTATAGGCAAGCCAAGCAGCGGAACAATTGTGACAGAAGTGAAGACGCAAGTCATTGCATCTAATGGAGATGTAATCTACTCACATGAAACAGCAACACCGTTAACTGAAAATCTTGCTTGCACAGCTCGCCGACATGGCCCTGTTAGTGGAATTCTCAAAACGGTTTATCGGGAAAATACTGTCGATGTTGACTTCGGCGATGGAACTTGTGAAAATAAAACCATTACACTTACGGTGAACGGAGTGACGACAACAAAAACGATCGGAGATTAATAGGAGGAGTTGGTATCCGTATCGTGACCTTTGCGGCATTGCTGCAAAGGTTTTTTTATTCATTCCGAAAAATAAAACTCAGCGCACACCGTAACTATTTGGTATCTTAAGAGTAGTAACAGAATATCCTCAACCTTATGATAAAGAACTATCTCACTTCCGCCATCCGATACATTTCTCGCAATAAAGCCTTCACTGCCATCAATATTTTGGGCCTCGCCATCGGCATCTCGGCCTGCATGTTGATTACGCAATACGTGTTGCATGAATTCAGCTATGATGATTTCAATGTAAAAAAAGATAGGATTTTTCGCGTTCAACTTGATCGCTATAACAAAGGTGAAATTTCAACACGATGGGCTGCCGGATGCTCCGGCATCGGCCCTGATTTGAAAAGTAATTTTCCGGAAGTAGAACGCTATGTGCGATTGAGAGGGACACAGCCGCTATTGGCACACGGTGATGTTTTCTTCCAGGAAGATGCAGTCTACTTTGCTTCGGAAGAATTCTTTCGGATGTTCTCAGTCAAATTAATTTCAGGCATCGATTCGCTCGTACTGAAAGAACCGTTCAAAATTGTTTTATCCCAACGACTAGCAAAAAAATATTTTGGCGATGAGGATCCGATGGGAAAGATGATTCGAAGCAATGGTAAAACCGATTACCAGGTCACAGGTGTTTTTGAAGATCTTCCGAATAATACCCACATGAAGATCGATGCATTGATGTCCTTTGAAAGCTTGAAGAAACTTTGGAACGATCCGATTATGTCGTGGCAGTGGGACAGCTTCATGACTTATATCGAACTTAATGAGAAAGCTGATCCGAAGACTTTTGAAGCAAAACTTCCGCCGTTCGTTCAAAAACATGAAGGCGAAAAGCTGAAACAATTTAATGCTGACATGGTCTTTCATCTTCAACCGTTGACATCCATTCATCTGGATTCCGATTTTATGTTTGAATTCAAACCAAACGGAAATCGCGAGTCGACATATTTTCTTGCAATAGTAGCGGTGCTGATTCTGGTTATCGCCTGGATCAATTATGTTAATCTTTCTACTGCGAAATCAATTGAACGCGCCCGCGAAGTTGGCGTTCGTAAAGTGATGGGAAGTTTTCGAGGTCAGCTTATTCAGCAATTCTTGTTTGAATCACTTCTTCTGAATTCTGTAGCCGTAATTTTAGCAGTGCTACTGGTAGTCGCGTTTACACCCTGGTTTGGCCAGCTCGCCGGAAGAGATCTGGATTATTTACTATTCAAGCAGTCGATGTTTTGGATCTGGATGGCAATATTGATCATCGCAGGTGCGCTATTCTCCGGATTGTATCCAGCCTTCGTTTTATCCGGATTCAAACCCGTGGAGGTTTTGAAGGGACGATTTAAAAACACAGGACAGGGTGTATATTTTAGGAAGGGAATGGTGATCGTTCAGTTTGTTGCATCGATCACGTTGATTATCGGCACATACACTGTTTATCAGCAAATAAAATTCATGCGTCAACAGAAGCTTGGCGTTGATGTTGATCAGACGCTGGTTGTTCATTCTCCCAATGTTGTTGATTCAACATATGAGCAAAAATTCACAGTCTTTAAAGAACAGATCAAGCAGCATTCGGAAGTAGTGGCAGTTAGCGCAGCGACTACTGTGCCAGGGCGCCAACCTGAATGGAATGCTGGAGGTATTCGCAGGTTGAGTCAACGCGAAGATGAATCGAATCAATATCGCGTGATTATGATGGACCATGATTTTATACCATCCTATGGCCTCGAGGTCGTAGCTGGCAGAGCATTTTCCGGAGAAGTAGCTCATGAATATAAAAATGTGCTGATCAACGAATCAGGTTCCAGAAAAATGGGCTTCGCAAAACCGGAAGATGCCATTAACGATGAAATCTTTTTCTGGGGAGATACTTTCAAAATTGTTGGAGTGCTGAAAAATTATCACCAGGAATCGTTAAAGAAAGAATTTGAACCGCTTGTGTTCAGATACAACAAAGCACCCGGTGGTTACTATTCAATCAAGTTTAAGACTGCCAACATACAGGAGTCAATCGCGAAGTTCGAGGAGAGTTGGAAGTCATTATTTCCAGGCAACCCTTTCATGAGTTTTTTCCTTGACGATCATTATGATCAACAGTACCAAGCCGATCAGCAGTTTGGAAAAATTTTTGGTGTGTTTTCCGCTTTGGCTATCCTCATCGCGTGTCTTGGTTTATTCGGATTATCTTCATTGACCGCGATACAGCGCACGAAAGAAATCGGCGTAAGGAAAGTCCTCGGCGCGAGCGTCAGCGGCATAGTTGCTCTCGTTGGCAAAGACTATCTCATTCTTATGGCGTTTGCGATTGTGGCGGCAACACCGGTTTCAATGTGGATCATGTCGTCATGGTTGCAAAGCTTTGCCAATAGAATTGATTTGTCATGGTGGATCATTGCGATGCCTAGTTTGCTGGTAATTGCCGTTGCTTTACTCACAGTTTCATTGCACACGTTGAAAGCTGCGAGAACAAATCCAGCAAGGTCGTTGCGCTACGAATAACTATTTTACCGGAAGTAAAAGATCGATATCCTGATTGTTGATGGAGACTTCATCCAGATGTCCCATTTGTTCTCGACTGGAAGACAAAAAATGAATATGAGAATTAAGCTCGTGATGAATAAAAATTCCCTTATGACCGATGGAATAAAAACCGACAAGTTGTCCAGGCTCATTTGCCAATCGAAATTTCTCATTCACGTAAGTAGCATTTTCTCCCGCTTTCAGAATATGAAAAACAGCCGATGAAATCTTAGTATTTATTATAAAGGGGAAAGGATCGTTGGTATCAATTCCATTTTCTTTTGCCGCACTGGCTACCAAAATCTCCAGGTCACTAATGTTTTTAATTTCCTTTCGGAGACGAACTTGCTTCCATTCTTTAACATTTGACCAAACAAAAAAGGGAGCTCCTGCATTAGGATCAACTGAGGTTGTGATACCGCTGCTGCCAACCCTGGAAACAAACGCAGTGTCATTGATTAGCGTAATCTCGCCGGCCATGCCGACCAAAGGTCCAATACCGATTCGTCCTGATCCGGCAATCTCATTCATCGAGGCCGAAGCAGTAGTTTTATTTTGGTACATGGTTTCACGCATCGTTCCTTGATAAAAAACCTTGATCTGGGCAAGGACGTCTGTGCTAATACATGTCGCTAGAAAAGTGAGACAGATGAGAATTCGATTCGGCACGGTTAAAAATTTAAGAATATAACTATATCACGAACATCATTCGAAAAGGTTTTGTGCTGACAACGCTATTTATGGCTTTGGCCTTTGAAGCAGGCCATAAATGCAGTCCAGGTGTATGATCTTTACTATTTTCGCAATCAATCTTAGCTTTAACCGTTTTTTACTATTCAAACGAACAATGTCTTCATTAATATTCTGGAAAAACTGGACGCAATCTTTCAAAACCCTTTGGCTGGTTTATGCCTCTCTTTTTGTTTTTGCGTTTCTCTTCATGACATTCTCCTATTTTCAGGGAGCGAATGGAGTCATTGACTGGGAACGTATCGAGGAACTTAAAACCATTGAAACAACGGTTCATCAATTCAA
>CBQWHS010000267.1:0-5948 GCA_967728665.1 uncultured Chryseosolibacter sp.
TCAGGATCAGGCACTGCAGTAGCAGCAAATTTATGTGCTTTCGCGATCGGGACAGAAACTAATGGATCAATCGGTTGCCCGGCGTCCATCGGTGGCGTTGTCGGAATTAAACCTACGGTTGGCTTGTGGAGTCGCGCTGGCATAATTCCAATTTCAAAAACCCAAGACACCGCCGGCCCAATGACGCGAACTGTTCGCGATGCCGCAATAGTGTTGGGATTATTGGCTGGCCAGGACGATCGTGACGAAGCAACAACACTTGCACGGGACAAATCCATTAATGACTATTTGCCTTTTTTAAAATCAGACGGACTTAACGGAAAAAGAATCGGAGTTGAAAAATCTTTTCTTCATGTTCACGAAGGTGTTGATTTGCTTTTGCAGGATGCGATCCAGACCATGCAGGGTCAGGGTGCCGAAATTGTTGAAGTGGATTTCTTAAGCAAGTTGAAGGATATCAATTCTGAAGAATACCTGGTGCTACAGTATGAATTTAAGGATGGCCTTAATAAATATCTTGCAGCAGGAAACGCAAAAGTTAAGAGTTTGAAAGACGTGATTGAATTCAATAAAAAAAACGAAAGCAAAGCAATGCCGTTTTTCAAGCAGGAGATTCTGGAAAAATCACAGGCACTTGGAACACTGTCAGAAAAAGCTTATCTGCAAGCCCTCAAAAAAATAACGACTACTTCAAAAAGTGCAATTGACTCCACGCTCGCAAATTTCAGATTAGATGCAATCTGCGGTCCGACTAATGGACCGACATGGTGCACCGATCTGATCAATGGAGATTTTTTTACTGGTTATGGAATGTATTCACCGGCCGCCATTGCAGGATATCCGCATATAAATGTACCGCTTGGTTTTGTAAATGAATTGCCCGTTGGAATTACATTTCTCGGGAAGGCCTTTGATGAGGCTGCTTTAATCTCGATTGCATTTTCATATGAACAAGCATCGGGTAAACGCAGAACTCCAAAGTTTTTGGAGAGGATTACGGTGTGAAGAATAAACAAAAATGAAACACTCTTTACAGAAAGTACGAGAGTGTTTCATCGTCTGGATTTAAGCCAGCAAAATAATTAATAAAACAATAAGAATGATTGCGCCAATGCTGAGGTAAACTCCTCCGCTGATTACTTTCATTTCTTTTTTTATTTCTTTCACTTCAGCACGGAGCGCTTTTTTTTCTGGGCGCGACAATTTGCTGACATCCATCGCATGGATTTCTTCAAGTCTGTTTTGTAACTGTTGAGCCCGTTGCTCTGGTGTGATAATAGTCGGTGTCTCGTTTGGTAATGCTGCAAAAGATGGAACAGTTACGCCAAGCGCCAGCACAATAAGCAATGTTCTTAAAACTCTCGTCTTCATAATCGTCAATTAATAGTTTAATAAAAACGCTGGGGAGTGCACCCATGATAAAAAAACTTGTGCCCGGCTGGTTGCCGCGTCCAGTTTTTAAGCATGACCGATGTCTTACGACAAAGTTGAATTTGCTTCGATGATGTGAAAATCGTTCGACTTATTTTTTTCTTTTTGTTGCTTTGGAAGAATGATTATGAACACGGAACCCACACCCTCTTTACTTTCAGCCTTGATAAAACCATGATGGTTATCAATGATTTTTTTACAAATGGCAAGACCGATGCCTGTCCCTTGGTAATGATTGTTGTGTAGTCGTTGAAAAATTCCAAAGATCTTTTCTTTGTATCGTTCATCAAATCCGATTCCATTGTCCTCGACGCAAATACTGATATAGTCGGTAGCCGTAATTTTAAGTTCAACGCACTCGTCAGGCATTAATGCTCGTGTTTGGATTTTAATAACCGGTTTTGGGCGATCATTAAACTTAAGAGCGTTGCTGATTAGATTTTGAAATAGCTGGTGAATTTGACCGGGCACTGCTTCTATAACCGGAAGTTTGTCAACATGAATCTCAGTATTTTTTTCACGAATCGTTACTTCAAGATCATCAACAATATGTTTGACCAGGCTATTAAGATCAGTACTTAAGAATGGAATGTCAGTATTCGAAAGTTTCGAAAGCGTTAAAACATCTTCAATAAGAGTTTGCATCCGATGAGACGATGTGACGATCTTGTCCAGGTAGTTTTTTTCACCAGGCTCTATCTTCTTTTCAATCTTGGAATACAACAGATTTCCAAATGTCTGAATTTTGCGCAGCGGTTCTTTTAAATCATGAGAAGCAACCGAAGCGAATTGCAACAGATCCATATTCGATTGCTCGAGTCGGAAATTTGTCTCCTGTAATTTTGACGATGCTTCTTTTAAATCCTCGTAACTCTGCGCAATAACATCGGCTGCATTTTTTTTCTGCGTGATGTCGTTGAATGTTGCGACAAGCCCGTCGAGCATTTTTACCGCCACAACTTCGTACCATCGGTTCAAGACAGCGTTATAAAATTCAAAGTGTTCAGTTTCACCTGTCTCAACGACATGCACATAGCGTTTGAAAAATTCATCACTCGGAAAGGTTTTGAATCCGTGTGTTTTATAAAACTCATTGACTTTTACGCCGAGCATCGCTTCGGCCGAACGGTTAGTCGCAATATATTCGAAGTCGATGATTTCGTTGGCTTCGTTACGCATAGCGCGTTTCGCGGCAATGCCACTTGTTGAACTGTTGAACACACCTTCGATAATACTTGTCAGACGTTTTAGTTCGCTGATGTCAATAAAATTTACGACCACTCCATCTATACTCTTGTCTTGTCGTAAGAACGGATTGACGCGCATCAGGTACGTGCCGCCATTTATCGTTGCCACTTCCTTTTCGTATCCCTGATTGCTACCGATTACCTGGCTTACGACAGAAATAAGGTCTACATTTTTGAGATTGTTGGTGATATCCACAATTGGTCTGCCGATGTCAGACTCAATGAGATTTATCAATCTGGTAATGTTAGGAGTAAACCTGCGGACAATGTTATGTTTGTCAATAAGAATTTGTCCGATCTCATTGTTTCTGAAGTAATTGTTGAGATCATCATTGAGTTCGAGGAGCTCTTTGATCTTTAACTGGTGTTCTGCACTCACCGTGTGAAGCTCTTCATTGAGCGACTGAAGTTCTTCATTCGTACTTTGAAGTTCTTCGTTAGCAGAAATCATTTCTTCGTTACTCGTGAGAAGCTCTTCATTTGAAGACTCTAGTTCTTCAATTACGGATTGGAGATTTTCCTTTGTTTCGCGTAACTCTTTTTCAAGTTCCTCCATCCGTTGCGTGTCTTGAAGATTATTAATCCGCGTACTTGCCTTCTTGAGTTTCTTGTGTTTTCCTTCTTCATATATAACAATAAAAAGAAATGACTGTTGATACTCCTGCTGTCGGATGTATGGTTTCACTATTATTGTCAGGCTTCGTTCAACATTTGCTTCCTCAACTTTAAGATTTCTCATCACGGTTTTTTCGTTGTCGTGGATCGCTTTGCGCACACAAATTCCCAACGCAACACCGAGGTCTGATGGAACTAGTTTGAGAAGGTTGAACGTCAGGTTATTTTCCGGCAGATGAAGAAATTCTTTAAAGTGACCGATGGCCTGCTTCACCTCCATATTTTCATCGATCATAATTCCGGCAACGTGTTGTTCCTCAAGCAGTGTGTCTTTGAACAAATCCGCAAGATGGTTGGCCGCGTTCCTCGGCTTAGTATTGTTAGCCTGAAAAATAGACATTGACTGTGGTGGAGTCAGCAAATGCTCACTGTCAACTAACTTGGTTTTGCTAACTACTTTGTAAATTTTATTTTTTTTGCTCACTTCCTTCATTGAATCTTTCAGCACGCCAATGTTTTCGCTGGCGCCCAACATCAGGTGTGAAGATGGGTTGAGTGCGAACAGGAACGTCTTAAGCACATGCATCTGCAACTTGGCGTTCATGTAGATCAACATGTTTCGGCAACTGATCAGGTCAAGTTTACTGAATGGCGGATCTTTCGTGATATCATGATAAGCGAAAACAACCATCTTTCGGATTGCTGGAATGATTCGATATTGATTTGTTTCCTTGATAAAAAACCTGCTCATGCGTTCTGCCGACACGTCTTGGGTGATGGCTTCGGGATAAAGACCGGCGGAAGCTATCTGCAGCGCATCTTTGTCAATGTCCGTCGCAAAGATCTTGATATTGAAATCCAGATTACGAGAGCTGTCCATGTATTCGTAAAACAAGATTGCCATTGAATAAGCTTCTTCACCGCTGCTGCACGCAACAACCCATACCTTGACCTGGTCTTGAATTTTCTTCGTTGAGAAAATGCTTGGAATAATTTTCGTTTTCAGTTCATCAAAGGCTTCTGGGTCTCGGAAGAACCGGGTAACATTAATCAGAAAGTCTTTTGCGAGGTTAGAGACTTCTTCTGGGTTTTGATTTAGATATTCATAGTAGGCGCGAAGTTCTGAAAATCCTTTTTCACCCATTCGCTTGATAAGTCTCCGTGTGACGGTGGCCGCCTTGTAATGTGTGAAGTCTTGCCCCGTGACATTACGAATCAATCCCAGGATCTCAGCCAGGATTACTTCTTCCTCCCTGTTAAATGAATTAAGGCGTCTCGCGTTTGGCGCGTCTCGCAGGGTCTCTACGAGTTCTTCTGCGATCAACTCCGGAGGAAGAATCAGATCGGCATACCCGGATTGTATAGCGCTGGTGGGCATACCATCAAAGTCGGCCGTGATAGGATCCTGAACAACAACGAGACCCCCGGATTTTTTAATGGCTTCTATTCCTTTCGTGCCATCGGTGCCGGTGCCGGACAAAATTATTCCGACCGCATTTTTTCCTTTCTCAAGCGCAAGGGATTCAAAGAAAATATCGATACCATTATTGGGTACCTGATGCCGGGCCTTGTCATGCAGTTTTAAAAATCTCCCAGACAAGGTTAATACTTTTTTACTTGGAATAAGATAAACGCAATTGGTTTCCAATGGCATATTTTCCTGCGCCTCATGAATCGGCATGGATGTATGCTTGGACAATAGTTCACCCATCAAACTCTTATGGTCGGGAGAAAGGTGCTGCACAATCACAAATGAAAAATTTGTGTTGCAAGGCATGTTGTCGAATATTTCGTGTATCGGTTCAAGACCACCCGCCGATGCACCGATCGCAATTATGTAGTGATCACCTTGCTGGCTAGTTAACGTTCCGCTCATGTCGAAGTAATTGACGTAAATGTGTTTCTTTATTTCTTCCCCATTTGTGTTAAAAGAATGCCAATCATTATGTTGGAGTTCAAATGTTGTGAACCGAAAACATCAGGTATTGGGAAGCGGGTTGAAGTTTGGATTTCATTGGAATTGAAATATTTGGTTTGAAATTGCACCATGAGATATAGGTTCTCACATCCTTATCAAATAATGAAAACTGTTGCGTATCATGATTTTAAATCATCCGAAGCTCAGTTCCGATTTTTATTCAAAAGCAACAATGGCGGCTAAAAAACTATGCCCGTGGAAATTATTTTTGATGGGATCTATGCCAGAGACCACATGGACATCCTGTTGTTTGTCGCGGAAGGGGTGCCGAAAACGTTAACGAAGAGGAACGGAAATCTGGCTTTCGAAAAAGAGCGCGAGTTTGTCGGTCAATTCATTTAAGCTGAAAGGCTTTGTGATAAATGCCGTTGCTCCAAGTGCTTTTGTGTCTGTTATGTCCGTGCTTGACGAAGATGTAGTATAAATTATGACAGGTATAGACCTGAGATAATCCTGTTTCATTATTTCCCTGAGAAATTCTTTGCCATTCATTCTAGGCATGTTCAAATCGAGAAAAATATAGTCTGGCAGAGTTTGCTTTTTCTTCAGATGTTGTAATCCATCGAACCCGTTGTTTGCAACTTGACATTCGTAGTCATCACTGATTTGATTGAGTGCCAACGCGAAGATTTCCTGATCATCAGTATCATCGTCAATAAGGAGACAAATTTTCTTCA
>CBQWHS010000268.1:0-5946 GCA_967728665.1 uncultured Chryseosolibacter sp.
TCCGCCTCTTTCGTTGTAGTTCATCCGATCTTTTTCATGATAGTTCCATTCAACAATGAATGAATATTTGTCACCACTCTTCATCGCCGTCGGCACATCTACACGCATCATGGTTCCATTGATAAAATAGGAGAGCGCTTTGCCAGAAGAAGCATCTTTTACGGATGTGATTTTGAAACCGCCATCGTATTCAAAGATTGCTTGGGTAACAGGAAATTTTTTCGCCTCGACAGAATCTTTTATTTCCTGATTGGCGGTCTGAAAGTTCAGACTGTTTTTGGTCATATTATTCTGATCCAATTGCAGCCACAAGTAGCGAAGAGTCTCCGGTGAGTTGTTGAAATAAGTAATGGTTTCCTTGCCTGTAATAACTTGGGTTTCATCGTTAAGATCAACGTCGATATCGTAGTCAGCTCGTTGTTGCCAGTAGTTTGGCCCTGGAGCACCAGAAGCTGTGCGGTAGCTATTCGGTGTCGGAAGTGTTCCACCGAGCTGTTCGAATTTTCCCTTCCATTGTTCCTGTGCAAATCCATGTGACGTGATCAGCGTAATCACCGCCAGGCATGTATTATTTATAAATTTCATATTGGCGTTTTAAAAATGAAAGTGCCGGGAGTTAGCCGGCACCTTATTGAATTAATAAAAACTACTTACCCTGATTGTTCTTGAATGCATCAAACTTAGACCCCTTATTTATTTTTGGAAAGATGTTGTCTTCAACATTGATGTCTGCAGTTTCTGCATTGGGATCGAGCATAATATTGACGACTTCCTTATCCTTCACAAAAACTTTCGTCACACGTGTTTCATTGATTCTCCAAATTTCCGCTGGAATCTTTTCGAGTTCACGCGTCCCATCCTTATATGTCCACTCAATAATAACCGGCATGATCAATCCGCCTTTATTACTAAGTGTGACTTCATAGATATTTTTTTTATCGAGCTTCTGCACAATTGATTTATCATCGGCTCTGCTGAGAAAATCTCCATACGTGCCTGCTTCTGTGCTGGTGAGCGTAAACTCCTGTGGCCCATCCTGGAAGCTATCGAAATTTTTAACACCACTACTCTTTGATACGAGGTCGCCTTTTTTCGTTTTCAGATCTTTATTCTCCACGTTTGACTTATCATTCTTTACACGAAACCATTTCACCTGGTCGATAGATTGGTCAGTATAATCTGTTGTATAAAACCATCCTCTCCAAAACCAATCAAGATCGACAGCAGAAGCATCTTCCAAAGTTCTGAACAAGTCCGCGGGTTGCGGGCTTTTAAATGCCCAGCGCTCAGCATATTCTTTAAACGCTTTGTCAAATAACTCCGGACCCATCACAGTTTCTCGAAGAATATTCAAAGCAGTCGCACACTTCGCGTATTGTTCGTTGCCAAAATTTTTCCGTACAACTTGCTCCGAGTTCACCATCAGTGGTCGTTGAACATCCGGACTGCTTTTCATGTATTCGACAATTAACGGAGCAGGTCCTCTGCGCAATGGCATGTCTGGATAATTTTCCACTTGAGTGCGGTGCTGAACAAATGTATTTAAACCTTCATCCATCCACGTCCATTGGCGTTCGTCACTGTTGATAATCATCGGGAAGAAATTGTGTCCGACTTCATGCACGATCACGCCAATCATTCCCCATTTGGTTTTGTCGTCATAGCTTCCATCTTTTTTTGGTCTGCCGTGATTGAAACAAATCATAGGATATTCCATTCCAAGTGAAGCCGCGTGAACTGATGTTGCTTGCGGATATGGATAGTCGATGCTGTACTTAGAATAGGATACAGGCGTGTTCTTCACTGCCTTGGTCGACTCCTGTTCCCAAAGCGGATTTCCTTCTTTAGGATAGTATGACATCGCCAATGGTGTTCTATTTCCGACCTTCACAGCCTGGGCATCCCATATGAATTTCCGTGATGTAGCAAAAGCGAAATCACGAACGTTCTCAGCTTTAAACTTCCAGGTTTTCTTTTCTTTTGATTTTGTCTTCTCGCGTTGAATGGCTTCTTGTTGTGTACAGATCACAACCGGTTTATCGAAGGATGTTTTTGCTTTTTCAAAACGGGCATATTGTGCAGGCGTCAAAACTTCTTTTAAGTTTTGGACCATTCCGGTTCCCGCCATAATGTGATCTGCAGGCACGGTAAGATTAACTTCGTAGTTTCCGAAAGACAACGTGAACTCCCCTTGTCCGAGAAACTGTTTGTTTTGCCAGCCATTCACATCATCATAGACACACATTCTTGGAAACCATTGCGCAATGATGTAAAGGTAATTTCCATCTTCAGGGAAATATTCCATCCCACTGCGTCCATCATTGAGTGTTGCATTCCTCACACGATCGTTAATGTTGAATGACCACTCAACATTGAAAGAATATTTTTGACCAGAGGCGAGTGGTTGAGGAAGATCAACACGCATCATGGTTTGGTTTACAAAATAAGTCAATGCTTTTCCGGAAGCATCTTTAATAGATTTGATTTTAAAGCCTCCGTCAAAATCATATAGGCCAAGATCAGAAGCAATCGAGCGTGCTTCAACAGAATCTTTTACAGATGTTGTTTTAATTTTCTGACTGTTATTTCCTTTCTCGTTTATATTCTGGTCCACTTGAAGCCAAAGATATTTCAACGCGTCAGGAGAGTTGTTTGTATATGTGATAGTTTCCGCACCAGTGATACTTTGCGTCTCGTCATTGAGTTCTGCATTTATTAAATAATCAGCGCGCTGTTGCCAGTATTTTGGACCAGGAGCGCCCGAGCCTGTGCGATACTCGTTGGGCGTTGGCAGCGCCTGATCAAGCTGCTCGAATTTCCCCTTCCATTGCGGACTTTGTTGTGCCATACTTTGCACAACACAAAGCGCCAGAAAGGCCATCAGAATACGATTCATAGTGTATGTTTTTTAGGTTAAAATGAGTTTCTCTCTCTGTCTTCGCGGATTCCCTACCAGTAATAATTTTCCTTGATCAGCATCAGCGCAATTCCTGCAATGGCTGAAGAAATAACCAGCTTCCAATCTCTGCGGTTCAATCCAAACAAATCAACCACTATAAAGCTGGTTACAAGGAACAAGACAACAATAATTATTTGTCCAAACTCTAAACCGATATTAAAGGCAAAAAGTTGGGATATAATATTTTGATCGCGACCGAGAATACTTTTTAGATAATTTGAAAATCCCAGGCCATGTATCAGGCCAAAAGATCCAGCATAAAAATAATTCAGTTGAATCGGCCTTCCTGAGAATGAATCCTCGCCTTTAAAAATGTTGGAAGCGGCTGTAATAAAAATTGTAATTGGGATTAAAAATTCAATGAGATTTTGATTGACATTAACAATGCTCAGTGTGGCCAGAGCAAGCGTGATGGAGTGGCCGATAGTAAATGCAGTTACTAAGACAAGTACATGCTTCCAGTCCCGAAGCTGGTACAATGCGCACAGGGCAATCACGAATAAAATATGATCGTAGCCGTTAGAGTAATCAAGGATGTGATCCCTTCCTAATTTGAAATAAAGCTCAAACTGGCTCATTCTGCCTTCAATTTAAACAAGCCGCAATTATACAGGATAATTAGGAAACTCCCTGAAGATTTGTCTTTTTGGAATAGAGATTGATATTTGAATTACCGTTTCGGAATTAAAATGTTCTCACCACTAAATTAGCCGCGAATGCCTAAAGTCTTTTTGCTTGTCTTTTCACTGTTATCGCTACATCCATTGCATATATCCGTAACGGAAATTGATTATGCTGAAAAAGAAAAGATGCTGAAGATAACCATGCGCGTTTTTGTACAAGATTTCGAACAAACAATGGCTCAAAAATTAAAAAATCCGGACCTTGATATTCGTGCCCTTCAGGGCGGCTTGACGGTTGACAAACTTGCAGCAGATTATTTGAAAGAGCATTTCAAAATTTCGCTTGATGACAAATTGCAGAACACCGTCTATCTCGGACATGAAATTGAGTCAGAAGCTTTCATCTTCTATGTTGAAGTGACCGGTGTAAAAAAATGGAAAACAATTCAAGTCATGAATGACATGATCACAGAAATGTTTGAAGATCAATCCAACCTGGTACACGTCTCAATCGATGATGAGATCAAAAGTTTACGCCTGACAAAAGATACGCCCACCGATAAATTGACGTTTGATACAAAGTAGCCTTTAGTTATTATTTTTGACGAATGAAAAAAATCCTGCTAGCGGTTGTCAGTGCGCTCATTTTGTTCTCATGTTCTAAAACACACAAAGACGAATGTGTATTCAAACCTGACGTCTCTTCTGAAGGTGTGAGTATTTCCTTTGAAGAACTGCAGGATTCAATTTCATCCATCAAGACAAAGGACGAGCTTGTGCGTTTGTTTGAAAGACAATCAGCGTTGAAATATTATTTTTTTAGGAGAGGTTCTTATCCAAATGATTCAGTTTTTATAAACACAATTTTCGAGCGGGTTACCAATCCGTACTTCGATTCACTGCTGATTGAAACTCAGAATCGATTCGGCGATCTCTCATCGTTAAAACAACAATTTCAACAAGCATTTGCAAACTTGAAATATTATTATCCAAATGTTCGAATCCCGAAAGTTAAAACTGTAATCTCAGGTTTGGACAATGATCTTTTTGTTTCCGATTCCTTGATCATTGTTGGCCTTGATTTTTATCTTGGCAAAGGTGCGAAATACCGACCAAAAATGTACGAATATCTACTGCGTCAATATCAACCGGACAATATAGTTCCGTCAGTTATGCTTATCTATGGAATTAGTCCCAGATTTAACAACTCAGACTTGAACGACAAAACAGTCTTAGCTGAAATGTTCTCCTATGGAAAGTCATATTATTTCGCGAAGCACATGTTGCCTTGTGTTGCTGATAGCGTGCTCACATGGTACACAGCGGCAGAAGTTGAGGGCTCGCGCCAAAATGAGAAACTGATCTGGGCACGTTTTATCGAAGACAAAGTTTTATTTGCGACAAGTCACAGCGTTAAACAAAAATTTCTCGGTCAACGTCCAAAGACAGTTGAAGTTGGAGAGAAATGTCCTGGGCGGATTGGCCAATGGATTGGCTGGCGGATTGTAAATGATTACATGGAATCACATGAATCCACAACGCTTCCTCAACTGATGCAAATTTCAAACGCTCAAAAATTCTTCAAGGAGTCACATTACAAACCCTGATCAGTGTTGGCAATTTAGAGTGTTAAGCTTTTCGCTTATTCCCATTCTTTTGTCGTGCGATGAGAAATTAGTTGCCACGTTTTATTTCGAAGCGCATACACCCTGATGTAGTGGAGATAGTATTTTCGAATGCCCGACTTGGCTTGGCGCGCTACCGACAATTTGCCTGCAATAATCGCAACGTCACCGTGTAACTCTACTTCCGTTGAATCGTGCTCTCGTGAAGTGAAACGGTTTCCTTCTTTGAGATTCTTAATACTGGTTATCCATGATTCCTTCGAATCGATTTGACCCGTGGAATGCTTGAAGTAGAAATCATCACCGTAATATTTCATCAAGGTTGCCACATCCTGTGACACCACGGAGCGATCGAGGAGTTTATTAATGTCGTCAATTAATTTCTTTGTATCGTCTTCATCCTGCGCAAAGCAAACACTTTTACAAAATGTAAAAATTACAAGAAGCATAGACAGCTTGCTCATAGAAAATGGGTTGACCAAATTTAACTTCTGTAGTTTCTAATCATTTCAGCAACTCACGAATCTGCGATGACTCTAAATTGCAATTAGTCCACTCATCGTCAAGCTTCGCACCATATTTTTTATAGAACTTGATCGCGGGTTCGTTCCAATTGAGCACTTGCCACATCATTCCTGTGCAATTTTCGTCAATCGTTTTTTGCATCGTTTGATCGAACAATAATTGTCCGATTCCTTTTCCACGTTGACTTTCGGTAACAATGATGTCTTCGAGATAC
>CBQWHS010000269.1:0-5940 GCA_967728665.1 uncultured Chryseosolibacter sp.
ACAACTTGTTGGGTTTTGGTTCCTACAAACGAGAACACCAGGATGGATTCACGAGATCCGACTGTTAATGTAAAATTTCCATCAGCATCCGTAACGGTACCATTCGTGGTTCCTTTTTCGATCACGCCAACACCGGGTAGCACTGTCTTTGTAGGATCTGTTACTTTTCCGGAAACAGTGATTCCCTGAAACAAATCCTTCTCTTCACCGGCGAACGAATTTGCAAATACTTGTGATGACATAAAAAGGAAACCAATCAGGCAAAGACCAATAATGGGATTCCGTGTGCGTAAAATTGATGTTCTTTCTCTTGGTGGTGGATAGATGTTTTCCATAGTTACAGGTTTAGTTGGTGGATATGTTAAGGTTTAAAATTCTTTAGTCTGTTTATCACTAGAGAGTTGTTCCAACGTGGCCGCAATTAGCATTTACTGTGGGAACAAATTATTACTGGAATATTATCGTTGCATTGCCCATTTACCAAAAGGAAGCATACAATCCCGTAAGAATGCCCAGTATAATAATTGATCCCATCGTGAATGCCGGAGATACTCTGAACTGTCGAAAATCAATTTCAATTTTAGAACCGGTAACGTTTGTGCGCGGTGACGCCACACTCATCAACACCATGCCCGCAACGATGATCACGAACGTAATCGTCATTCGGTCCAGAAAAGGAAAATCCGGGAATGCGCCATTTGTCCACACCGGAAGAAATTTTAATAACGTAGAAATTGGAATAGTGAGGAGCGTTCCAAGTAATGCGGCTGATGAAGTCGTTCTTTTCCAGAATAGTCCAAGGAGAAATACGGCCAGTACGCCGGGCGAAATAAAGCCAACATACTCCTGAATAAATTGATACGCCTGGTCAAGCGTACGTAACGATGGTGCGACAATTCCGGCTATTATTAAGGAAACCAACACTGCCCATTTGCCCACGCTGACTATCTTTTTCTCACTAGCCTCTTTATTGAAATATTTTTTGTAGATGTCAAGCGAGAAGATGGTTGATATACTATTTGCTTTTCCGGCCAACGATGCTACAACGGCTGCGGTAAGCGCAGCAAATGCAACGCCTTTCAATCCTGCGGGAAGAAGGTTCATCAGTGTTGGATACGCATGATCGGGTTTTACTCTTCCAACTTCATCCAGCATCTCCTGTTGAAACACACCATCACGATGTAACACGAACATAGCGATACCCGGTAAAACTGCGATGACAGGTATCAGAAGCTTAATGAAAGCTGCGAACAGAATTCCGTTGCGGGCTGTTTTCAAATCAGCACCAAGAGCACGTTGTGTAATGTATTGATTACACCCCCAGTAGTTCAAATTGTTGATCCACATTCCACCAATGAGCACCGATAAGCCAGGGAGGTCCATATAATACGGATGGTCCTTTGCAAAGATCATATGAAAATGTGAGTCAGCCTTTTCACGAAGAATGGACAACCCTGCTAAAACATCTGTTCCCATTCCGGATTTTTCCGACAACATCGTTAACGCCAGGTAGGTGGTGACCAGACCTCCGATGATCAGCACCAGAACTTGAATAACATCCGTGTACCCAATTACCTTCATTCCTCCCAATGTGACAATGAGAGAAAAAACAATCAGTCCGGCAATACACCAGGTGAATGAAATAGATGAAATTGAATTGATGGCAATGGCACCGAGGTATAAAATAGACGTGAGATTTACAAAGACGTAAACCAGCAACCAGAAGATTGCCATGATTGTGCTGACTGTGTCGTTATACCGCTTCGCTAAAAATTGCGGCATCGTATAAATCTTATTCTTTAAATATATCGGGATGAAGAAAATGGCCACGATGATAAGCGTGGCGGCTGCCATCCATTCATAAGTAGAAATGGCGAGTCCAAGAGCAAAGCCGGATCCCGACATTCCGATAAAATGTTCAGCAGAAATATTGGAAGCGATTAGCGATGCACCGATTGCCCACCACGTCAGCGACCCTTCCGCAAGAAAAAAATCTTTGGAGTCGCCTGTCGAATTTTTTGTTTTCTTCCGGTAAACGTAATACCCGTATGAAGAGACCAAAACAAAATACAACAGGAAAACAACGTAATCAGCTGTCTGCAGTTTATTCATCATTATATCAGTAATGCCGGGCGAAAACCTTACTGGATAAAGCCATTAAAACTTCAGCGTAGAAGGCAAATATTTATTAACTAATTCTTCGTAATACGGACGCAATACTTTCCAATCCGGAGGTTCAGGGTTCTTTGAGTAGAGATCATATGGATTGAAAAGTTTCACCCATTTAAACATCTCGCGATCATGCGCATCCATGAGATGATCGTACGCGCTCTCGCGGTGTTGCGCATAAAAGGAGTGATATCGAAGCATATACAATCCTGGTTCAGGAATGTAATCCTTCATCATGTGATACACATATTCATCGTGGCCCCACGACATATGAACATTTCTCAATCCACAGTTTGGCTGATATACGCCGAACTTGGTACTGTATACTTCGTGATTAAAATCAGGGTTTGATGAGAAGAATTCTGGATAAACTACTTTATTGGAATACGCACATCCAACAGGGAACGTATCGCCAACCACGGCCCATTGCGGCTCTCCGAAAAGACAAAGCACTTTGCCCATGTCATGAATAAGTCCAACCAATACCATCCAATCGGGATGCCCATCTCTGCGGATGGCCTCAGACGTTTGAAGGAGGTGCTGCATCTGGTCAAGATCTGTATCGGGATCAGAATCGTCTACTAATTGATTCAGGAAATCGAATGCTTTCCAGATTGGCATTTCTTTCTTATCGAAAGAGAGGAAATGCGCACGTTTATCCATCACAAAATCATACGTCTGGTACGTGTGATTTAACCGATAGAATTCTTTTACAGTCTCCCGCTGGGGAGTTTCATAATTTCTGTATTCTTCAACAGTTTTTTTGTCAGCGATTGCTTCCGGATCAGGATAGCGCAACAAAATATCTTCTTCCCACTGATCAAGATTTTTCAAAGGGTTTTCGTTTTGTGGGTTCATAAGGGCATTTAGTTAAATTAGTAGTTGAAAACTTTATCAACTTGAGGAATAAATTTTACTGGATCAATCAATTGCCCCAGCTTATTTACGAAACCGTTTTCGTGATCAACGTGTGTGTGTTGACAAACACACCATAAATTTTTAATGACTGATGACAATTAAAAAAATTGCGAAGGATCTCAACCTGGCTGTATCAACAGTGTCGAAAGCGTTGCGCGATAGCTATGAGATAAGTCAGGACACAAAGACCCGCGTGTTCGAGTATGCGGCAAAGGTAAATTATAGACCGAATCCATATGCCAGTAGTCTGAAGATGAGACGCAGCGGAAACATTGCGGTTGTTCTTCCGGAGGTTGCTGATAGTTTTTTCTCGAGTGCCATTGATGGAATAGAAGATGTAGCAAAAGAAAAAGGATACCACGTCATGGTGTATTTAACGCATGAGGACGTTCGCCTGGAGCAATCTATCGTGAAGGAATTTCAGAACGGCCGGGTAGATGGTGTGCTGATGTCCGTAGCTGCGAATGATTGCATGTCAAGTCACCTTGTTGAACTGAATGAGCGGACAATACCACTTGTTTTCTTTGACAGGATATGTGAAGACATCAAGACAACGAGTGTAGTCACCAATGATTTTGAGTCTGGTTACAATGCAGCACGTCACCTGATTGACAAAGGATGTTCACAAATAGCTTTCCTGTCATTGGCTGGTGATCTCGCCATTATCAGACATCGCATGAATGGATATCGACAGGCGTTAATTGATAAAGGCATGGATATCCGCAAAAATCCTGTCGTTGTGTGCTCCAACAATGAGCACGCTAATCTTGCGTTGATTAAAAATTTATTGCGGAAGAAAAACTTCCCGGATGGCATTGTCGGATCCGTAGAAAAGGTTGCCATGCAAGCTTATACAGTTTGCCACTCGCTTGGTCTCGCAATTCCCGGTGACGTTAAAATTATTGCGTTCTCCCATCTTCAAATTGCTTCATTGCTAAATCCATCTCTTACCACGATCACACAGCCGGCATTCAATATGGGCAAGGCTGCAGCGTCCATACTTTTTAAGGCGCTTGAGAAAAAGAATGGCGAGCTGCCGCACGAAAGGGTAGTGATTCCTTCCGTTATTGTGGAGAGAGATTCTACGAAGTAACTCTGACTTGAATGTTTTTAGATGTCGAACGTCCACTTCTCTTAGGGAATGTACTTTTTAACAGAGGGTTTAAAATCATCAATCACCTATGCCTATTTGCCGGAGGAAACTCCGGCTTTTTTTATAAATACGAATTGGGAGAATGCACGTTCACCGAGATACACGAAGAATCACAGGGACACGGAGAAAATTAGCTGGTTCGGTTTACGTCTGTTTTCGACCTGCTGTTAAATGTATTTCTCTTTCTTTGCGTTGCTTGGGATTTTCCTTTGCGGTTAAAATGCATTTTCTATGAAAGCGGATTTGCCATTTATCGTTTCCTGGAATTTCCTCTGCGGTTAAAAATGCATCTAGATGTCCTCCAAACTCAATCGCTTGCAACTGTCCACTCAACTTTCTACGTTTGCTCACTTCCAAAATTTACTTCGGGAGTTTCAACGAAACCAATGAAATCACCAATCTTTCAATACTTGTTGCTCGATGATCGCTCTGCCACACCAAAATATCAACAACTTGCTAACAGCATTATAGACGCCGTTCAAAATAAATTAATCAAAAAAGATCAGATACTTCCTTCGTTAAATGAATTAAGTTTTGAGCTTGAAATTTCAAGAGACACAGCAGAGAAAGGTTATAAGTTTTTGAAGGAGCGGGGAATTCTTGGCTCTGTCCCCGGCAAGGGATATTTTATTAAAAGCACCGATGTTGAATTGCAGCTAAAAGTATTTCTGCTATTCAATAAACTTAGCACGCACAAGAAGATCATATATGATTCAATAGCTTCAGCGCTAACTAACTATGCTTCCATCGATCTTTATATCTATGATAACAATTTTTCGTTTTTCCGGAAATTGCTGGACTCCAAAAGGGAGGGATACACGCATTATGTAATTATTCCTCACTTTATCGAAGGTGGCGAGAATGCACCGGAAGTCATTAATTCTATCGAAAAGAATAAGCTGATCCTGCTTGATAAGATACCGCCCGGAGTCACTGGTGCCTTCGGAGCTGTCTATGAGGATTTTGAGAAAGATATTTATTCGGCGCTTGAACTTTGCCTTCCCTCGCTACAGAAGTATCACACATTGAAGATCATTTTTCCACAGAACTCCTATTTTCCTGTGGAAATTATCAAAGGCTTTACTTCCCTTTGCGATCGATATGCGTTTAACCACGCGATCGTTCATGACATTCAACATGAATCGATAAATTCCGGGGAGGTGTTCATTAGCCTGATGGAGGATGACCTTGTGAAATTGATCGAACGCATTCTCGCAACTAACCTTGTTGTCGGGAAAGATGTGGGTGTGATTTCCTATAATGAAACACCCTTGAAGAAAATTATCCTTGATGGGATTACAACGATCTCCACAGATTTCAAATTAATGGGAGAGAAGACAGCGGAATTAATTTTGACAAATTCCAAAGATCACTTCCAGGTGCCCTTTCATGTGACATTGCGTCCATCACTTTAGTCAGAGGATTATCGTAATACTATCATTCAAAATTTCTTTCGTTGAATTCTGAAGTGGATGGAAAATATCAGATATTACAATAGCTAACTAAATACACTCAGTTCAATTACAATATTTGAAATACATGGCAAAATACTTTTTAGCCGGGATGATTCTGCTGGCCCTTGAAATACACGCACAGCGAATTCCTAAACTCGGAATGGTCTCCACGGTGGAAATGGACAGCTTACTTTATGCTTCCGGTTTCCGTTATCTAGGAACATCTGTGCAGAGTCTGTTAGCTCC
>CBQWHS010000270.1:0-5934 GCA_967728665.1 uncultured Chryseosolibacter sp.
CCTCGCTGAAAGTATTTAAGCTTTGATAGCGCAGATGCAAATGATCGTACACATCGTTGAAAGCTTTCAACGCATCCTTCTCACCTTCATATTTGCAGAAATCACGATAAATATCGTGCGCCATTTCTATAAGTTGATCCTTTTCCAACTCAGGTTGCATCAACTGCGGCTGCCATTTGTATATCCATGGCGTACCCACGATAAATTTCTGTTCCGCCTCATCCAATACTTTATTCAAAAAAATATTATATAACGAAAGAATCTGCTCCTCTCCTTTTGTAAAAATTAATTTCAATTCTGGGTTCCTGTCAATGGCGAACCCGAACTGTTCATATAACACCTCACGGAAACTTTCCTGACTTGTTTGAATGGAATTGAAAATGTAACGTTCGACAAAGAGATAAAACCCGGGAAAAAGTTTCCGTTTCTGTTCCAGGGGTCTTTTATTAAAATTATGAATATGCCAATGAAGATCTTCTTTGAACGGGCTGTTGTCTATGGCATTTGTAATGAAATTGATAAAAGACAACTCTTCATTTTGCAGCGCTGTTCTTTTGATTCTTGCATATTTTTTTACGCGTAGAACTTTCATTTTCGTAAGGGAGAGGTTAGGTAGCAAGGTTAAAAAATATTGGTTGACGTTAAATGTTTACATAATCGTAGCGCGTTGAGCCTGACTGGCATGTTGATTTTCGATCATCGCATCCGACAACACTTTATAAACACTCAGCCATGCTCCTTCTGTCTCATTATTCCAACGTTCGGCCAATCCTTGTTGCAAAGTCCACAGTAAACATTCACCAACTAAAACATAGTGTTCTTTCTTTGCACCGTATTTATTATGACGAACTGCGAGTGCTTTTATATCCGTAACAATAGTTTCAAGCTTGTCAAGTTTCGACACAATAAGTGTTACCATTGCCATCAGTTTACGCGACTGCTCTTTGATATCTCCTTTAAATAAATGTTTTAACTCAGGAGCCACTTCAAAAAGTCTCGAATAAAAAAGACGACCCGCTTCTTCTGATTTTACAATTACGAAACCCCATGATTCTTTTACCAGTTGGATTTGACTTGCATTCATTTTAGTAATGGTTTGATTTGTGAATGAATACGCGACATTACTACATAGGTTTGCCATCCAACTAAAAGAATGAGCAAATGGCAATAAACTTGAGTGTATGACAAAAAAGACATGTAAGAAATAAATCGAAAACGAAACTTTTCAGAAATGTGCAAAAACACGGCATTTCATTGGCAAGGAAACGGTTTTGTAGAATACTCAATAAAACTGCCATTTACTCAAAAAGGCTGTATCTGCGATCAGAATTAGGTTTCTTTACTACATATTGAATTATATGGAAGGTGAGAAACTAAAGCCGTTAACGAGTCAGCAAATCCAGCTCTTAAAAAAGACATTCCGGTTGCTGGACACTGACAGTGTGGCGAAACGTTTTTACACAACACTGTTTATAAAACATCCTCAGGTAAAAGCTCTATTCCCAACTGAGCTAACAGAGTTGTCAACAAAACTGATCAGTGTTTTTGAATTGGTCGTCTTCAGCTTTTCTGAGCACTCCCCGAATGAATATTACCTGCATAAAGATGTGCTCAAGGCCTTGCGTGCACTAGGTCAAAAACACACGGAGAAAGGAATTGACAGTGCCTACTATCCGCTGGCAAACGAAATTTTACTGCAGAGCATGAAGGAAGAAGCCGGTTATATTTTTGCCCCTGAAGTGGAGGAGGCATGGAAGCTCGCGTTTCACCACCTCTCAACATGCATGTTAAGCAAAGATATTGAAGGTGATCCTTCTCAAAACACCAACACCATACGCGACACATTCAATTATATCAAGTCGCGACTTCTTAAATCGTAGCACGTTCCGGTTATTTTCATACATTTAGTATTGAAAAAACCTATCATGCCTTGTTGGTCCAAATTTGTTGCCTTGCTTTGTCTCGCAACGTTATCCCTATCCTCATTTAGTCAGTCAAAAACTTCGAAGGGTCCAGAAAACGTAGTCATCGGCCTGGATTATGACGATGATGCAGTGTCTTTTTATTTTCCCGGTGGTGATCTTTATGAGTATAAACTCAATGGTTCGGACGCAAATTGGTCTTCAGTAAAAGACTCTGTGCTCCAATTTTCTAACTTGGCCGCTGGCGATTATATACTTTTCATCCGAAAACGCGGGGCGAGCGAACAGGATTCGTTTCGGTATCCGTTCCGAGTCGAATCGTCAGCGCGCACCAATTGGGAATTGATCGGGGGTGTGTCCGGCCTTATGTTGTTGTCGTTGTTTCTTTTTTATAAATTCTATACGGCAACCCTCCAAAACGTTAAACAATCGAAAGCTGAACTGAAACAGAAATTGGTGGAAATGGAGATGAAAGCTTTGCGCGCCCAAATGAGTCCGCATTTTATCTTTAATTCGCTCAACTCAATAAACCGCTACATTGTAAAATCAGATCCAGAGACAGCATCGGCCTACTTGACCAAGTTTGCGAAATTGATCCGATTGATACTTGAGAATTCCAACCATAAAATCATTTCGCTGGAACAGGAACTCAATGCATTGAAGCTCTATATAGAGCTAGAAGCATTTCGTTTTAATAAAAAATTTAGCTACTCCCTGTCTGTTAGCCCTGACGTGGATTCAACAACCCTTGGCATTCCTCCTATGGTGATCCAGCCATTTATTGAGAACGCGATATGGCACGGCCTACTTCACAAAGATTCTCCCGGAAATCTCCAGATATCAATAGTTCGGTCGGGAAACGGTATACAATGCGTGATCCTCGATAATGGAGTAGGACGAAAAAAAGCAAGCGAATTAAAAAGTAAAAGCGTAAGCCAGGACAAATCATTCGGAATGAAAATCACAGCGGATAGACTAAACATGATCCGCGGAAATAATAAAATATCAACCGTAGAAATAGTAGATTTGGAAGATGAGCAAGGCAAAGCTTCAGGAACGAAGGTTATCCTGGAGATTGCGCCCGCAATTTTAGAAGAGTTTTAAAAACCCTAGTTCATGAGAGCTATTTTGATCGATGATGAACGTGACGCACTTGAGGTGCTGGAATGGAGTCTTAAAAAATTTGCTCCTCAGGTTGAGATCGTCGCCATGTGCGATGCCGCGCTCGACGGACTCGACAAAATTAAAACGCTGAAACCTGAATTGGTTTTTCTCGATATCGAGATGCCACAACTCAACGGTTTCGACCTACTCGAGCGACTTGGCAAATATGATTTCGATGTAATTTTTACGACCGCCTACAATCAATTCGCTATAAAAGCTCTTAAGATTTGCGCACTCGACTATCTTCTCAAACCCATTGATGGAGACGAGCTAAAGCTTGCAGTTCAAAAAGCCTTGAACAAAAAGAACAGCAATTCGTCACTGCAGCTTGAATTGTTGATGAGTTATTTCAAACCTGAGAAATCAAAGACAAGACGAATCGCGTTGACTGCGTCCGATCACCTGATCTTTGTTGATACGAATGACATACTCTACTGTGAAAGTGATAGCAATTACACCACTTTTTACCTCGAGAAAGGCGACAAGGTTGTGATCTCTAAAACCTTAAAAGATGTTGAAGAGATCCTGGAGGGCGGAGACTTTTTCAGAATCCATGCTTCCTATCTCATCAACCTGAAGCATGTTTCAAAATTTACTCGCGGTGATGGAGGCTACGTTGTGATGAGCAACAATAAAAACATTACAGTATCCCGTAAAAAGAAAGATGAATTTTTCGAAATGTTTTCGAAGCTTTAGCTCATTTGAGCTCTCATGCCTCCACCGGTGGCATTCAACATCATCTAAAAAATATTTCACCTATCGAAAAATTGGAGCGAAATTATCTCACGAACTGTTTAAGCACGATCATTGTGCAGTTTGAAGTTGACTTATGTCTGATCGGAATCACTTCCCGGTACGCAGGATCGTTGTAAAATCGATCCACGTCCTCTACCGAAGAAAACTCAATAATGGCATTCATTGTTTTACTGACGCCTTCCAAAGTCTTCGGATTCGTTTCCATCGCGAGTACCTTTGCACCATACTTCTCTAACAAAATCCGCACCTTGGGTGGATACTCCTTAAATGTTTCAAAATCATTTATATCGTAAGCGTTCACTACGTAAACCGGCATGTTGTTTTAATTTATTGTGTCTCATTTTAATTGACAATCAAACCAAGAAGGTTAAAAAAAATACAAATCTGTCATCGAAAGTCCGTGGCAGACGCTGTGGTCTTCCCTATTTCACGAGAATCTTTTCCCGCCACGTTTTCTGTTATTTATAACATCATCAAATATATTCACCAGACTGGACCTTGCAAATTGCCATTACGTTGAATGGGATTAATAGCCTGAGGGATGCTGAAGCGAGTTTTATTTACAACACGGCTTCATGAATTTCATTTTTTTACATACTATTATAAATGATGATGTTAGTCTCTATATATAATCCTTTGCCAGTCACCAAAAAATACCGTTTCCAATGACAGACGTAATCAGGTTTCATATACTGGCTCATCTTATAATTTCATTTACAGGCGCTTTGCTATTGCTGGCAATCTGGTATAATATCAGCGATCGTTTTAAACAGATCTTGCAAGAAGACAATTCTCCCAAACGCGTTGATAAAGGTTTGTTGTATTTAAGTCTGTCCATCTTTGTGTGGGTGCTTGCCGGTTGCTGGGCTTACTTGGGCAACGAGTTCCATTTTTCTCACAGGCAATATTTCTCGATCGGAAATAATATATTTTCCATCACAAACGATCTCTTCCTGTTTCTAGCTTTATGCTATGCTGATCATGCACCACAGTTCATTCATAAGAACAAAAGGAACAGCAACCGGATTGTCTTATTTATTTTTATCATGGGTATCCTTACTTTCCTGATACCTGTATTTTTTGGTGAACACAATGAGAAGTACAGCGTGAGGATGAGTGCCATTCCTGATCTGATCTTATCCGGATTTTTGACTTTCCTTTTGATCGTTACCTTCTATAGAACATTTGCAAACAGAGGATTAAGGATCGTTGCGGTTATTTCAGTTATCGCTATCGTATTTATTTTCGTTTCCATTCTGCCTGATGTCGTTCCGGATTTGTATAGCGATTTTACAAAAGATCTGATCAAGATCACCGCCAAAACTTCGTTCATCGCCATCACACTGGTGTTGGCAACAAGCTGGGTTATTCAACTAGCAAACACTCCCAAGCCAAATGAGATGATGATTAGTTTTCTGGACTGGTCATTAATCAAAATTACAATTCCCTCTAAAAAAGTATTTGGAGCAACCATTGAATTTGGTTCGAAAACCACGCAGTATATCAACCTGTTTAAATTTGCGATTAGGAGAAAATATGGAAGCGAGGCGGCTCAAAGTATTTTGATCGGCTTGGGTGGTGAAATAAATAATCAAACCTACCTCAGCCGAATCATCGACAACATGAATGAAATATTACAACTTGCGGACGACCAGAAGCTCGAACGAAAGGATCTGTTCACGTTCATCGGTCAGGGAAAATACCGTCTAAGAATAATTCCTGAGAATATTAAAATTGATGAAACATTGCTGAAGGAATTTGTCAACGCGAATGAAAATCGAGAGTACAAATCCATTGTAGTTTAGCGATTCATTGATTTAATTATCTCATTTGTATTCTTCCCTTCTTCGCGCGCTCTGCGGTTAAAATGCATTCATATTCTTACACCTATGATTTCTTTGTCCGGTATAATGCCTTCGCGACACCCAATCCTAACTATGCAGGTAGACACAAAAATGCGATTCAAAGATTTAATTAATTCATTTGTATTCTTTGCGTCTCCTTCGCGGTATCTGCGGTTAAAATCCATTCATATTCTTCCACCTATGATTTCTTTGACCGGTATAATGCCTTCGTGACGCCCAATCATAAC
>CBQWHS010000271.1:0-5931 GCA_967728665.1 uncultured Chryseosolibacter sp.
TTTCGAGGAAGGTTTTCCCGTTCAGCATGTTCCAAAAATTTTGTTTGTGATGGTGTTGGGGTTGTTGTACATCGGGAACACGCATCACGCTGAGAAAACTGTGAGACAGATTAACAATATACAGGCGGAAGTTGAAGACCTGCGAGCCGATTACACAACGCTAAAATCGGATTTGATGTTTTCGAGTAAGCAATCGGAAGTAGCACGCAAAGTAAAAATGTACGATTTAAAAGAAAGTTTAATACCACCGCATAAAATAGTAGTCAAAGAAGGTGAATATTAAGAAGTCCATATTATTAAGAGTTCGGGTGGCATTCCTTGCGGTAATGCTTTTTGCAATTGCAGTGATTGCTAAAATTGGTCACTTGCAGTTTGTGGAAGGAAAAAAGTGGGCCGCAATGGGCGAGCGTATTTCCTTTGACTACAAACGTGTAAAAGCAACTCGAGGAAATATTTATTCTGACAACGGCAGCTTGCTGGCAACGTCACTTCCTTTTTATAAAATTGCATTTGATGCTACGCTGCCGAAAGATCAGGTTTTCAAGGAGGGCGTTGATTCATTAGCATGGCATCTGGCAAAATTTTTTAAGGACAGATCCCAAACGGACTACAAGCAGATGCTCATCAATGCCCGTGTTAGCGGCAAACAATACATTGTTCTCAACCGAAGGCAAATCGATTACCAGGACAAGAAAAATATGATGGCGTGGCCAATCTTCCGCGAAGGCCGCTTGAGAGGAGGAGCAATCTTTGAAAAAGTAGATGTGCGCTATCGTCCATTCTCCAACCTAAGTCAGAGAACAATTGGATATGTAAATGAGGACAACAAAGGTGCTGGATTAGAATATAGTTTTAATGCTCACCTTGGTGGCCAGGACGGGTATGCTTATTATCAGAAAATCGCTGGTGGAATTTGGAAACCTATTTTCGATGCGAACAATGTAAAAGCAGTTGATGGTTTGGATTTGCAAACAACGCTCGACATCAATCTTCAGGATGTTGCTGAAACTGCTTTACACAAAGCAATGCTTCAACACGATGCTGACGATGGACTTGTAGTTGTGATGGAAGTGGCAACTGGCGAAGTGAAGGCGATTTCAAATCTGAGCAGCGATGGCAAAGGCAATTTTGCAGAGCGATTTAATTTCGCTGCTGGACGGACTTTTGAACCTGGTTCCACATTCAAGCTTGTGACGATGATTGCTTTGTTGGAAGAAACCAATGTTGAACTCAGCGATAGCATTGATACTGGAAACGGAGAATTTCAATTCTATAATAATACTGTTCGTGATCACGAAGAAGGTGGTCTTGGAAAAGTTACCGTCGAAGAAGCATTTGTTCATTCCTCCAATGTGGCAATGGCAAAGCTTGCCGATAAGTATTTTCGAGTGAAGCCCCAGAAGTTTGTTGACTACATCGACAAACTACAATTGTCAAAACCATTGGGCGTTCAAATCGTTGGCGAGCCCACTCCAAAAATTAAACGTCCTGGTGACAAAGGGTGGAGTGGAATTAGTTTGCCATGGATGGCATACGGCTATGGATTTGAAATTACTCCACTGCACACACTGGCGTTGTATAACGCTGTCGCGAATGATGGTGAAATGATTCGTCCTGTTTTTGTGAAAGCTGTAAAGAAAGCAGATGATGAAGAAGAGTCTTTCGAAACGGATGTTATCAATCGCAAAATCTGTTCATCAAACACGTTGGACAAGCTTAAGCTGTTGCTGGAAGGAGTTGTAGAAAGAGGAACTGCAAAAAATATTAAAGGAACTCATTATAGAATTGCAGGTAAAACGGGAACGGCCCAGATTCTTGAGAATGGCCGATACACGAAAAAGTATTTGACATCTTTTGTCGGATATTTTCCAGCACACGATCCGAAATACAGTGCCATGGTGCTGATCAAAAACCCAAGAGGTTGGTACCAGTACGGAAGCAGTGTTGCGGCTCCGGTGTTCAAAGAAATTGCGGACAACATTTATGCGCGTGATATCAAACTTCATCTTCCAATGGAGGCGAAAAAGTTTGTGAAAGCAGATGCCCTACCGGTGATCAAGGCAGGAAAGCAGGAAGAGCTTACGATGCTTTGCAATGAACTTGGAATTTCAACACACACGCAAACGGAAGAGGAATGGGTTCGTGCAACGAAATCGGGCACGGCAGTGAGCTGGAAAAAAAATATCGCTGGCAAAGATGTCGTCCCGGACGTAAAAGGTATGACGTTCCGCGATGCGATTTACCTTTTAGAAAAATCTGGTTTGAAAGTGTTTTATGAAGGACAGGGAAGAGTTGTTTCGCAATCAATGAATCCGGGAGAAAGAGCAAGCAAAGGCGGAAAAATTTTTATCAGACTTGGATGATGCGTGAACTGAAAGACATATTATATAAAGTTTCTCTTACGTCCAGTTATGGAAACATGGATGTGGAAGTGACTGGCATTACTTTCGATTCACGCAAAGTGGAGCGTGGTTTCTTGTTCGCAGCTATCAAAGGCTCAACATCTGATGGTCATCAATTTATTCAGAAGGCAATTGACTTCGGAGCGCAAGTGATCGTTTGCGAAAAACTTCCCGAAACGATCAATGAGAAAATTACATTTGTTACTGTTAAAGATAGCGCGCAAGCTCTGGGCATTATTGCTGCCAATTACTTTGATAATCCTTCAACAAAAATAAAACTGATTGGTGTCACGGGCACAAACGGTAAGACTACAACAGTTACTCTATTATATCAGCTATTCTCAAAACTTGGGCATAGGTCGGGGTTAATCTCTACAGTCGAGAACAGAATTATTGACCAGGTGATTCCATCAACTCATACTACGCCCGACCCGCTACAACTCAATGAATTATTGAAAAAGATGAGCGATGCCGGTTGTACTCATGCATTCATGGAGGTAAGCTCTCATGCCATTGATCAGGAGAGAATAGCGGGACTGAAATTTACGGGTGCAATGTTCACCAACATTACACACGATCACCTTGACTATCATAAGACGTTTGAAAATTATATCAAGGCAAAGAAGAAATACTTTGATGATTTGAATGGCGATGCTTTTGCGTTGGTAAATGCTGACGACAAACGGGGAATGGTAATGGTGCAAAATACGAAGGCAAAGAAATATTCTTTTGGATTGAAAAAGATGGTCGACTATAAAGCAAAGATCATCACAAATTCAATTGAAGGCCTTGAGCTTGAAATCGCTGGAAAGAATGTTTGGTTTAAAATGATTGGCGATTTCAATGCATATAACCTGCTTGGAGTTTATGGTGCTGCAGTGTTGATGGGCGAAGATTCAGATCAGGTTCTTACAGAATTGTCTGCATTGCATGGAGCACCTGGAAGATTTGAACTTATTTCACCAGGTTCAAAATTCACGGCGATTGTTGATTATGCACACACTCCTGATGCATTGAAAAATGTTTTAGAAACGATCGCGCAATTCAGAACAGGAACTGAACAAGTAATCACAGTAGTAGGCTGCGGTGGAAATCGCGATAAGACAAAGCGTCCACTGATGGCGTCGATTGCCTGCAGACTAAGTGACAAAGTAGTGCTGACTTCAGATAATCCACGGGACGAAGATCCGAAGGAAATCATTAAGGAAATGCAAACTGGAATTCTGCCAACAGAGGCAAAGAAGACGTTGGTGATCGCAGATCGGGAAGAGGCAATCAAGACTGCGTGCATGATGGCGAAACCAAAAGACATTTTGTTAGTAGCAGGAAAAGGCCACGAAACATATCAAGAAATTAAAGGAGTGAAATATCCTTTTGACGATAAAGAGGTATTGGCAAGGATGCTGAAACTGTTTAGCAATTAATGGACAGATGAATAAAAGTGTCGATGTGCAGATTAGTCAGATTTATAAGAACATGAGTAACTGCGAAAATATTAAGTTCGGTCAATTTGCACATTTACAAATTGACAAAGCGAAAATTTGGACGCTTCATTTACACATTTACAGATTGACAAATGGATAATTAAGATGTTATATTATTTATTTAACTACTTAGACAAACTCGATATCCCTGGCGCAGGAGTGTTTCAATACATTTCATTCCGAGCAGGCGCAGCCGCATTAGTTTCGCTTTTGATCACGATTACGTTTGGTAAAAATCTTATCAAATACCTGCGCAAAAAACAAGTTGGTGAAGATATCCGTGACCTGGGGTTAGAAGGTCAATTGTCAAAGAAGGGTACACCAACGATGGGCGGACTTATTATCATTGCTGCTATTTTAATTCCTACGTTGTTATTCGCGAAGATTGATAATATCTACATCATCTTACTTCTTATAGCAACCGTATGGCTTGGTATGATCGGTTTTCTAGACGATTATATTAAAGTATTTAAAAAAGATAAAAAAGGACTCGCCGGCAAATTTAAAATTGTTGGCCAGGTTGGTCTTGGATTAATTGTCGGCTTAACACTTTACTTCAGCGATGAAGTAGTAATCAGAGAAGTTAACGCACCGGTAGTGACAACGGTTCAGGCAACTGAGATCCAACAGAATAAAGAATCCGTCAGCTATAAAGATTTGAAATCAACAAAGACAACAGTTCCATTCATGAAAAATAATGAATTGGACTACAACAGTCTTTTACCTTTTCTTTCGGATAACTATACATGGATTGTTTACACTTTGGTTGTGATTCTAATAGTTACTGCCATGTCAAATGGGGCCAATATTACAGATGGAATTGATGGCCTCGCTGCGGGCGTTTCCGGAATTATTGGAATCACGATTGCCATCCTTGCCTACCTGTCAGGTCGAATTGACTTCAGTAGTTATTTGAACATCATGTACATTCCAAACCTTTCAGAGTTGGTAATTTTCTGTACAGCGTTTGTCGGTGCATGTTTGGGATTCTTGTGGTACAACGCTTATCCGGCACAAGTGTTCATGGGAGACACCGGTAGTCTTACGTTGGGTGGTGTGATTGCAGTTTTGGCATTAGCTGTTCGTAAAGAATTACTTATTCCTATTCTCTGCGGAATTTTTCTTGTCGAGAATTTATCTGTTGTCATACAAGTAGCTTATTTCAAATACACAAAGAAAAAATATGGTGAAGGACGAAGAGTTTTTTTAATGTCACCTCTTCATCATCATTACCAGAAACTAAACATTCCGGAGTCGAAAATTGTAACGCGCTTCTGGATCATAGGAATTTTATTAGCAATAGCAACACTAGCAACATTGAAACTTCGATAGATGCGTGAACGAATCGTCATATTAGGTGCAGGGGAAAGTGGGACAGGCGCAGCCTTGCTTGCAAAAGCAAAGGGATATGAAGTTTTTGTCTCTGACCAGGGCATATTGAAGGACAAATACAAACTTGAACTTCAGCAAAATGGAATTGAGTTTGAGGAAGGTGCTCACACTGAAGCTAAAATTCTTGACGCCTCATTGATAATTAAAAGTCCGGGCATTCCGGATAAGGCCGATGTTATCAAGCATGCGAAGGCAGCGAACATTTCTATAATCGATGAAATTGAATTTGCCTTCCGTTACATCGGTCAAGCGAAAGTGATTGCGATCACCGGAACCAACGGCAAGACAACAACAACATTGTTGACGTATCACCTGATGAAAGAAGCTGGGTTTAAAGTTGCCTTGGCGGGAAATGTCGGATTCAGCATGGCACGTCAAATAATTGAAAACAGGTTCGACTGGTTTGTTCTTGAGATGAGCAGTTATCAACTCGATGGCACCGATACGTTCAAACCTGAAATTGGAATTCTGTTGAATATTACACCCGATCACCTTGATCGTTATGGTTACAACATGCAGAATTATGTGAATTCAAAATTCCAATTAATTCAAAACATGGAGCCACAACATCAGTTCATTTACTATGGCGATGATGCTGTGATCGTGAAAGAACTTGAGACTCGTTCGGTGGTTCCAAACAAGTTGGAAGTTTC
>CBQWHS010000272.1:0-5916 GCA_967728665.1 uncultured Chryseosolibacter sp.
GATGAAGTATCGTACTTCGTCACTCATGTCGAAATTAAATTTTGCATGGTTGATTTTTTGGCGATAATGTCTGACACCTTGTCGATGGGCGGCTGACTTGTTTTCAATGTTGGACTATATTCGGCGATAATGTCTCTCACTTCGTGACTGATATCAAAATTAAATTTTGTGTGACTTGATTTTTGGCGATGATGTGCGACACTTTGTTGATGAAGTATCATGATTTTCTCAGTGATGTTGCTTACCTGACGAAAATTGGTGTCACCATGCGAGTGATGTTAGGATAAATTTTGATGAACTGTTTTGTTTGTTGAGTCTACCTGGCTCCTTATGGAAAATGTTTGCCACGAAGACTCAAGTGAGGCGTCACGATGGAAGTCAAATGGAAAGTAAAAAGTCTTAAAGGTTAACGTTGAAAGACAACGCACAAGAAAGCGTAACAAATGATATTTCATAAATTACATCATCAACCGAAGACCTTTAACATGATGAAACCAATTTACTGTTTGTTAATTGCGGGAATATTCCTTGGCAGATCTTGTAAAGCTCAAATTCTTGACAAAAATTTTATTGACTTTTCCCCTGGCTTAGGCATTCCCGTTGGATCATTTGCAAGCAAAGACGCGAAGAGCATAAAATCAGGTTTAGCAAAAAACGGCCTGGGAATTAATATGGAATATGGTCATTATTTTAAAGCTAAGTTCGGATGGTGCGCGGGGCTCAAAAGAAGCGTGTTCCCATTGGATCATGATGCCCTGTTGAGTTCCAATGCAAATATCACTAACGCGGCCTCTGACCCATGGAGGTTGTTTCTGGTCTACGCGGGACTCATCAGGCGGAAACAGATCGATGATAAAATAATATTAAGCTATAAAGCTGCGGGGGGCCTGGCGACATCGAGATATCCAGCCGCCGTTATTGATTACTCAAGCGGGTCTCGCTTAACCATTACATCGAATGCCGGATCTGCCCTGGCGTTAGTTATTGGATTAGACCTTAAGTATCGTTTTTCTGAGAAAATACAATTCGCGTTGAAATTCGATTATTTGTCCACATCACCTAAGTTCATTGTTTCACAGACAGTATACAGGACTCAATCGCAAATAACGTATAAGGATCCTTACACGCAGAACATTCAGGCAATCACAGCAGGAGTGTCAGCGTCGTATAACTTCTAGAAGTAGAAGGCTGAAAGCAAATCTTTTGACGAGCTACTTTAGAAACAACATTTCCAACTGCGTCAAACGAATCAAAGAATAAATTCCTAATTCAACTCAGCCATTAAAGAGGTACCATAGCGTTCCGCGTCATGTGGCCGTGGTGCATTCCAATTGCGATATGAGTGTGAGCCATCAGTTTCGTAGTATACTCAAAATGACTGTATCATTATAGAGTCTGTTCTTTTTCGCACCACCTGCAGATTCGGTATTTAAGCTCTCGTTGGTTTTCGCTGCACGCGCCTGTGTTTGGTGTTCTTCACCAGCACAACCACCAATCCAATTGACTTGCGGCATCCATAGTTGCTTCCACACCTTTTTGCATTGATCAATCTCTTCATCACATTGAAAAGCACTTCCGCATTCCATTCATCGAAGGTTATTCGTTTGTGAATAGTCGGATTGGTTTTGTCGAAGATTGCGAAGTATCGATAGTATTCTTTTAAGCCAACCTCTTTCCACTGCATCGTGTGATCAGGGTTTTCAAATTTCGACATCATCGCTCACCAAGCCTGTTACTCCGTTAAGCAGTCCTTCCATTTGTTCTTTCTCCTTAGCCACAGTAGTTGGAAGAATGCCAATTGCCTCACGAAATGGCTTTAGCTGATAGACACGTGTAACGCCACGCTCTTTCAAACTAGTGAGCTCCTTCACAATCTCCTCCGCTATTGCACGTATCTGGCGGCCATTATCTGCCCGCACCGCAGCGATCAATGCCATGGCATACCACGTTGATGAATATGAATACGTCTCCGGCTTTTGGAGAGTGAACGCAAGCGACCGATAAATAATAACGTCATGATTCAAAATGTCTTTGGCTACCTGCCGCTGAACAGATTTTTCGGCTGCTGCTATAATACCTGGTACTCGCTCCGCCACCAGTTTGTCGAGCTGTTCTTTCATCATCCGCTCAGACCCAACTTTATTCCAATACACTGCAAATCCCAGAATGACAACGACAAGCCCTAAAAGGATGGTGATATAGGTTGTGTAATTGGTTTGTTCAGTCTCCAGCAATGTTTTGTACATATCAACCATTTCTGCCGGGGAAATGCTCACAACAGTATCTCGCACGACGATGGTCTTCGTTAGTGTATCAAGTGGGTAAGTCATAAGTAGGGGATTTAATTAAAAAAGCCCATCTGCGAACATGTGTTCACGGATGGGCTCACACAATATAGTAAAACACCGTCTTTGGACAAAGTGAGATCTTCGGAACAATTTGCAGCCCTCGTGGTAACTGCACGTGCACTTCTGCATTCCATTCATCAAAGGTTACTCGTTGTGAACATTAGAATTTGCTTTTATCAAAGATCGCGAAGTATCGATACTATTCTTTCAAGCCAACATCTTTCCATTTCATGATCAGAGACAAGAAAACAATGTCGCACTACGCGAGAACACCAGCGAGTATATCCTCAAGATGGGCGTCACCAATAGCGTAACGGTTTAGCCGGGGAAAGCATGATTACAAGTTAACATTAGGGAAGGTTAAGACTTAAGTTGCTCAGTTCACTTTCAGGCTTTGAATCTTCCCGCTTCCCTCATGTGGCCATAATTATTTTACACCTCGCTTTGCACAAATTTCCTACTCTACCACACCTCCTCCACTAAATTTCTATCAAAGCCTACTCGTCATAACTGCTAATTGCTAATCAATCACAGCAACTGGATTCTTTTTTCGTGTTGTTGCAATCATTATTCACTAAAACCATATAACAATGGCAAAGACCAATAAAGTATCAGCAGAAATTCCAACAGCGGATCTTGCTGCTATGATCACTAGTATTAACAGCATCAAAGACAAACTTCCATTCCTCATTGCGCTTCTACCCGATGAGAAAAGAGAAATGGCAAAAGTCGGTGATAAAACTGTGGCGTTCATTATGAAAGCACTCGAGTATGCGCAAACCACGCCAACGTTCGTCCCCACGTTTCTTAGCGTAACAGAATTTGCTAAAGATGTCAAGATCATCACAGACCTCCTCAAAGTGTTTCGCCCCCTGCAGCAACTCACCACAAATTTGGAAGACACCATCATGCAGGCAAACACCGAAGCGTATCATGCTGCCCTCACTTACTATAGCACGGTGAAAGGTGCCATGAAAGCTGGCGAACCAAACGCTAAAATTATTCACGAAGATCTCGCCGAACGTTTCCCCGGAAAACCAAGAAAAGCTTCCGCTGAACCAATTTCATAAAAGAATTTACTGATAACACCTTTGGACATAGGGGGTTGTTTTTTTTTGACTGCATCCGCCCAGCGCGGATGCTTTTTTTTGCTCCGTGCATCACATCGTTGATTCGCCTCTTCTCCGCTTTCCCTCTCTCGCTGTCGCGTTGATATCCTCGTGCATCCAAATTCGTTGTTCTCATCATTGTTCTTGATGTTGTCGCGTGCAAACAGGATCTTTTCTTAACGGTCAACTCCTCGGCATCACCCGGTCTGCTACAGCAAGAATCTCTACAGCTATGTTTTTAGTGCGATTTTTTTATCCGATCATAGGAATTCCTATGCGGGAATAGAAAATTTAGTGAGACGCCTCACTAAGTTTTCTATCGGATGATAGGAATTTTCTATTCGCAGTAGAAAACTTTCTATGCAGCGACAGGATCTTTCTATCCGCGATAGAAAACTTTCTATGTCGGGATAGGAACTTGCTATTCGCGTATTGGAACTTGCTATCGCGAGATAGGAATTGGAGTCTTGGGATAGAAATTTGGTATGTACTAGAAGGAAGTTGTAAGGTCTATTCTGTAAACTGTGTCATGTTTGGCGCTCGCGGTCTGATGCACGGGGCATGATTCAACTCATAATTCTCTCAACTTCTTCAACACACCTTTGCATCATCATTGCCGATGAACTCTGAGGTTCGAATTCTTCGATGTGTTCATCATGGATGGCGAAGTATCTCTGTCTAAGCGGAATTCTCCGCCTCGGGACTCCGCTTTACGTACCGAGTCCGGGTCCAAGACAGAGAACCGGACAAGACAACGTGAACCCAAAATTTTAAATCGTAAACCACTTATTATATATTGTCTTAAATCTTTTATCCCGGGAAGGACTTGAGAGTTCAAAGTTTAAAAAAGGAAAGCAAAAAACCGACGGCCCAGCGTTTCTAGGGGCTTAAAGTTTTAGAATTAAAAGTAGAATACCTTGACGGATCACCTCAACATATGAACATCAAGAAATTCAAAGCACACTTAGAAAATCCCGACAAGAAAATGGACATCGCCTACATTTCCATTCCCTTCGATGTTGAAAAAGTATATGGCACCAAAGGTCAGGTCAAAGTGAAGGCGACTTTTGATGGTCATGCATATCGTGGTGTGATTGCAAACATGGGCGGTGATTGCCACGTCCTCGGTGTGCGCAAAGACATTCGGAAAATTATTGGTAAGGAAGTCGGCGATATTGTAGATGTTACTATGGAGAAAGATGAAGAGGAACGTATTGTTGACATACCAGACGATCTCAAAAATCTTCTTGAAAAAAACCTGAAGGCCAAAAGTTTTTATGATTCGCTTTCATTCACGAACAGAAAAGAATATGCAGTGTGGATCAGCTCAGCAAAAAAGCCAGAGACCCGCGAAAAAAGGCTGACAGAAACGCTGGCTAAACTTTTGAAAGGGAAGAAAAATCCGTCGGAAAAATGAGCTGGTATTTTCGGGTTCAAAGTTTAGTGTTTCGAGTTTGGAGTCGGTGCAGCATTAAGGCCGCAAAGCGTATGCTCCGTTAAGGTCAAACTGAAAATCGCTATTGTTTCCTAATTCAACTCAGCCATCAAAGAGATACCATAGCGTTCCGCGTCATGTGGCGGTGCTGCATTCCAATTGCGATATGAGTGTGAGTCATCAGTTTCGTAGTATACTTTATAAGTGCCCTTAGGCAAAATGACTGTATCATTATAGAGTCTGTTCTTTTTCGCGCCACCTGCAGATTCAGTATTTCTATAGGTCATTTCCCAAACAACTTTTCCGGTGTCAGTATTTTTTATCCAACCATAATCAACCATTTCACCACCGGTTCCCTCGCCCATTGCAATAATCCGGATGTTGGTGTCTTTATCCAACTTGAAAGACTCCGTCAATTGTTCATCATCCTGAACGCGAACAATTTCCACCAGTACTCTATCATTCTTATAGGTTCCGGGTTGAAATAAAGAAACTTTTGAAAGGTCTTGTTTATTAGATGCCCACAATGTTATTCCATAGTAGTCCTGCTCATGTGGAGGACCGCTGTTCCAATCTCCGTATGAGTGTGAGTCGTCAGTAGCATAATAAACGATGTATTCTCCTTTGTCCAGACGAACTGTTCCGTCAAACATTTTATTTTTTTCCGCACCTCCCGCATGTTCCAATCGTTGATTGGCCATATCCCAAACCACCTCGCGTGTTGCTGCATTCATGATCCAACCATTGTCGGCCATCTCGTCATCTGAAGTTTGTTCACCAAGGCAAAGCACACGAAACTCAACTGGAGATTTAACACTTAAGCCCTGGGATACGAAATCATCTTCATGGACTTTCGTGAGCTGAAGAACTGGTTTGCTCTCTTCCCCCATCTGGAATGGAATGATATTCTTTTTACTGCTTTCGTTATCCACCCATATGGTGATACCGGTGAACTGCGGATCATCCGGGGGCATTGAATTCCACTCGTTGTAAGAATGTGAATCATCCGTAACATAGCTTACCA
>CBQWHS010000273.1:0-5914 GCA_967728665.1 uncultured Chryseosolibacter sp.
CTTATCGGATTTCGCGGTGTCTCTGTCGACCACAGCATTCCCGGTCCCGGAGCCGCAGAGGTAGAGCCTGTGATTGAACAGGTATTTGTAAAGTCAAAGAACGATGAGTTCGGCAATGATGCGCTTGAACGCAAACTTTTTGTATTGCGCAATTCGACTTCACATCGCGTTGCCAAAGAGGTAAAAGGAAACAATAAAGAATTTTACATTACCAGCTTTTCATCGAAGACTATTGTTTACAAAGGCCAGCTTCGTACGGAACAGCTCAGAAAATATTTCTTTGATTTACAAGATCCTCGCGTGCGTACGGCCCTTGCGTTGGTTCACTCCAGATTTTCAACAAATACATTTCCGAATTGGAAGTTGGCTCAGCCCTTCCGTTACATTGCCCACAACGGTGAAATCAATACTATTCGCGGAAACGTGAATAAAATGAAATCCAAGGAGGCGATGTTCAAATCCACATTGTTCACTGATGAAGAACTGAAAATGCTTCTTCCGATTACCGTGCAAGACGGTTCCGATTCAGCTAACCTGGATGCGATGGTGGAAATGTTGGTTCTTTCAGGCAGAACAATTCCGCACGTTATGATGATGCTGGTTCCGGAGGCTTGGCAGGACAATAAACTTATGGATCCGCACCGGAAGGCTTTCTATAAATATCATGCATCGATGATGGAACCATGGGATGGTCCGGCGGCTCTTGTGTTCACTGATGGCATGCGCATAGGCGCTACGTTGGATCGAAATGGTCTCCGTCCACTTCGATATTATATTACTCGTTCAGGAAGAATTGTGATGGCGTCAGAAGCTGGAGCACTTCCTGTCGATCCGAAAGATGTTCTTGAAAAAGGAAGGATCACACCAGGGAAAATGATGTTGGTGGATCTTGACCAGGGAAAGGTGCTGGATGACGAAAAAGTGAAGAGAACAGTTTATGAAGGTAAACCATATTTCAACTGGATCATCCAAAACAGATTGAAGCTGAGACTTGAGCCAGAGCAGGAATGGTTTGAAGATAGTTTTGATGAAAAAACATTAGGCCAACGGCAAAATGCTTATGGTTTCACCGAGGAAGACGTCAGGACCGTACTGACTCCAATGGCTGCCACAGGCTATGAAGCGATTGGTAGCATGGGCGATGATACACCGCTAGCTGTTCTTTCCAAAGAGAGTCGCCACGTTTCCAATTATTTCAAACAGCACTTTGCACAGGTAAGTAATCCGCCAATAGATCCGATCCGTGAACGACTGGTAATGTCATTGTTTACACGCATCGGTCAAAGCTTGAACGTACTGGAGGAAACCCCTCAGCACACAGCGCAGATTCACATTTCACAACCTGTGTTGCTGAACAGTGATCTTGAAAAATTAAAACATCTTCCAGCCCATGGCTACGAATATGCAATTATACGTTGCGCATTTCTTGCGGATGGTCAGCCCGGAAGATTAGAGGAAAGTCTGAGCAAGATTTGTCTTGAGGCTGAAAAAGCAATTCGTGCAGGCAAGAAAATCATTGTGCTCTCCGACCGTAAAATCGGTCCCGAGTACGCACCGATTCCTTCGTTGCTATCGACAGGTGCTGTGCACCATTATCTTGTTGAAAAAAGAATTCGTACTCATGCGGGCTTGCTCGTTGAAGCCGGTGACGTATGGGAAGTTCATCACTTTGCAACCATTATTGGATATGGTGCGAGCGCCATCAATCCCTATATGGCATTGGAGACAATTCATTCCCTGAATCAAACAGGAAGTCTTGGCGAAGGGAAAACGGATGAGGATCTGTATCACAATTACCAAAAAGCAATTGGCAGTGGATTACTCAAAGTGATGTCGAAGATGGGCATCAGCACGCTTCAGTCCTATCAGTCCGCGCAGATTTTCGAAGCGCTTGGTTTGGGAAGTGAAGTTATAGACAAGTGTTTCCGCGGAACCATTAGCCGCATCGAGGGTTTATCTTTTGATGATCTTGCACAGGAAGTTCTCGTTCGTCATCACCTCGCATTCAAACAGGAAAGCAGCTCATTGCAAGTGGGCGGGGTTTACCAATGGAAAAGAAGGGGCGAAAAGCACTTGTTCAGTCCGGATGTGATCCACTTGTTACAGCATTCTACGAAGACAAAAAATTATTCCGCATTCAAGAAATACACAGAGAAGATCAATGATCAGACGAAAGATACTTTTACAATCCGCGGGTTGTTTGAATTCAAGAAACGCAATTCGATTCCCATTGAAGAGGTCGAACCGGTAGAAGATATTTTCAAGCGTTTTGCAACCGGGGCAATGTCCTTCGGATCAATTTCTCATGAGGCTCACAGCACACTGGCTATCGCGATGAATCGCATCGGCGGCAAAAGCAATAGTGGTGAAGGTGGCGAAGATGAAATTCGTTTTGAAAGGAAAGAGAATGGCGATTGGGAGCGATCTGCAATCAAGCAAGTTGCGTCCGGACGATTTGGCGTCACTAGCTATTATCTGGCGAACGCTGATGAACTGCAGATCAAGATGGCGCAGGGAGCAAAGCCTGGCGAAGGTGGTCAGCTTCCAGGTCACAAAGTTGATGAATGGATTGGACGTGTCCGTCACTCAACACCTGGCGTTGGTTTGATTTCTCCTCCTCCTCACCACGACATTTATTCAATTGAAGATCTTGCCCAGTTGATCTACGATTTAAAAAATGCAAATCGACAGGCAAGGATCAATGTTAAATTGGTTTCACAAGCAGGAGTGGGTACTGTAGCTGCAGGCGTTGCAAAAGCGAAGGCCGATGCAATTCTTATTTCTGGCGCTGATGGTGGAACAGGAGCATCACCGATAAGTTCAATGCGTCATGCCGGATTGCCTTGGGAACTTGGACTTGCTGAAGCTCATCAGACACTCGTAAAAAATAATTTAAGAAGTCGCGTTGTTGTTCAAACGGATGGACAAATCAGAACGGGTAGGGATATTGCCATTGCAACTTTGCTTGGCGCCGAAGAATGGGGTGTAGCCACGGCAGCGCTTGTTGTCGAAGGCTGTATTATGATGCGTAAGTGTCATCTCAATACATGTCCTGTCGGAATTGCAACTCAGGATCCCGAACTGCGAAAATTGTTCACGGGAAATCCGGACGAGGTTGTGAACTTCTTTACGTTCCTAGCTCAGGATCTTCGTGAAACAATGGCATACCTTGGATTCAGAACAATTAACGAAATGGTTGGTCGCACAGACGTGCTTCGTATGCGTCAGGATATCGACCATTGGAAAATCAAGAAACTTGATCTGTCGCCAGTACTTCATCGCGAACCTGCACGTGACCACATTGGTGTTTATAAGCAAATCGAACAGGATTTCGAATTGGAAAAAGTGCTCGACTGGAAACTCGTCGAAGCTGCGAAGCCTGCACTGGAAGAAGGACAACCTGTTCAGGAGAAATTTATCATTAAGAATGTTGACCGCACAACGGGAGCCTTATTGTCCAATGAAATTTCGAAACGTTATAAAGGCAAGGGATTACCTGCCGATACAATTCACTTTAATTTCAAAGGATCTGCAGGTCAAAGTTTCGGAGCATTTGTAGCTCCCGGTGTAACCTTCGAGTTGGAAGGAGAGGCGAACGACTACTTCGGTAAAGGTTTATCAGGTGGAAAACTAATTGTCTATCCCGACAAGGAAGCAACATTCAAACCTGAAGACAACATTATTATTGGAAACGTGGCGTTTTATGGCGCAACGCTGGGCGAGGCTTATATCCGCGGCCAGGCAGGAGAACGTTTCTGCGTTCGGAACTCTGGCGTAACTGCTGTGGTCGAAGGCGTTGGTGATCACGCTTGCGAATATATGACTGGTGGACGTGTTGTTATTCTTGGTAAAACAGGGAGAAACTTTGCGGCCGGAATGAGCGGAGGAATTGCATACGTACTCGATCCAGAACGCGCACTCGAACGACTTGCCAACAAAGACATGATCGAGCTTGAGTCGATGACCGATGAAGACAAGGCCGAAGTGCGATCGATGATTGAAAAACATTTCCAATACACAGGAAGCGATCCTGCCGAATGGGTTCTTGAAAACTGGGACATGGCCTGTGAATTATTTATAAAGGTGATGCCAAAAGATTACAAAGCGGTGCTATCAAAGAAGAAAGCATTGAACGGAACAGCCAAGACTGCAAAAGTAGCAGTGAAAGCTGCATAAGAGCAGACGAACATTTAATATATCAGACTAAACAACAACAGACATAGCATGGGCCAAGTTGATGGTTTTATGAAGTACAATCGCGAGAACGCTAAGTCTCGTGATCCAAAAGAAAGACTCAAGGACTATAAGGAGGTTTACACTCCACTCGAAAAGGAGAAGGTAAAAAATAACGCAGCCCGTTGTATGGATTGTGGCGTTCCCTTTTGTCATAACGGCTGTCCACTTGGAAATAATATTCCTGATTTCAATGACGCAGTTTACCGCGGACGTTGGGAGGAGGCGATTAAAATCTTAAGCTCAACAAATAATTTTCCGGAGTTTACGGGAAGAATTTGTCCAGCGCCATGTGAGGCAAGTTGCGTCCTTAGTATCAACAATAGTCCGGTTACGATCGAGTATATTGAAAAGACGATTGCTGAAACGGCTTTCGAAAAAGGTTACATTAAAGCAACTCCACCCAAGCATCGGACAGGGAAACGTGTTGCTGTTGTGGGCTCAGGTCCGGCAGGCCTCGCAGCCGCTGCTCAGTTGAACAAGGCTGGACACTGGGTTACTGTGTTTGAAAGAAGTGACCGGATCGGTGGACTTCTTCGCTATGGAATTCCCGATTTCAAACTTGAAAAAACTGTTGTTGAGAGAAGAGTTCGCCTCATGGAGCAGGAAGGAATTATTTTTCGGACGAATGCTCATGTTGGTGTAAACATAAGCGCACAGCATCTGCAAAAAGAATTTGACGCCGTAGTAATTTGTGGTGGAGCATCAGCGCCAAGAGATCTTCCAATTCCTGGAAGAAATTTGAAAGGCGTTCACTTTGCAATGGAATTTTTACCTCAGCAAAATAAGCGTGTGGCGGGTGATAGAATTTTCTCTGGTGATATCCTGGCGACAAATAAAAATGTCTTAGTAATAGGCGGAGGAGATACGGGTTCGGATTGTGTTGGTACATCTAATCGCCAGGAGGCAAAGAGTGTTACACAAATTGAACTTCTTGCGAAACCTCCATTGAAGCGTTCCGACAATAATCCGTGGCCGCTATGGCCAATGGTGTTGATGACATCCTCATCTCATGAGGAAGGAGTAAACCGTCAATGGGCAATTCTCACAAAAGAATTTTTAGGCGACAACAATGGTCGACTTACCGGATTGAAAGTTGTGGACATAGAGTGGGGAGTTAATGAGCAGGGAAAAATGGGTTTTAAAGAACTCGCCGGGACCGAAAAAATCATCCAGTGTGAACTCGCATTGTTGGCAATCGGATTTTTGGGTGCTGAGAAAGGTGGAATGGTCGAAGAGCTAAAAATAGAACTTGACGAACGTGGCAACATCAAAACCCAAAACTATATGACCACACAGGAAGGCATCTTCGCAGCTGGAGATATTCGCCGAGGCCAGTCGTTAGTAGTATGGGCAATATCAGAAGGCCGTGAAGCTGCGAGAGCAGTCGACACCTGGTTGATGGGAGAATCCAACCTGGAGGCGAAAGACGAATCGTTCGTCAACCTCGCCGAAAGCGCCTGACATTAAAAAGCTTTGAGGATACAATCCACTCAAGCTAACCGCAACAAACGGTTAGCTTTTATATTTTCGTTTTTGTCCAATTGAACTAATTTTGCACGAGTTTAATTATAGCATCGTGTCAACAAAATCAGTTAACGTTGGAATCGTGCAGATGTCATGCACGGCCAATCCGAAGGAAAATCTTGCGAAAGCAATTGAAAAGGTTCGCGAAGCTGCA
>CBQWHS010000274.1:0-5913 GCA_967728665.1 uncultured Chryseosolibacter sp.
AACATCTCTCCCCGATACCTCAGCGACTTATTGAAACAAGAAACGGGAAAGACGGCAATTGATCATATACATCTTTACCTGATTTCAGAAGCTAAAAACTTACTGACGGTTGCGGACCAATCGGTCTCGGAAATAGCTTATGGATTAGGATTTGAAAACCCTCCATATTTTTCAAGGTTATTCAGAAAAGAAGTGGGTATGAGTCCGAATGAGTTTAAGAAGCGGAACTTGAATTGAGTTTTTTACAGGCAAAATATTATTGATCGCTTTCGTCATTACCCATCGTCTTCCACATCGGGGGCGATGCTCGTTGGTTTCGAAACATTTGTCCCACACACCTGAACTCCACATGTTTACTGCCGATAGGGGAAGTATCCTTGGGTATTGTTATGCTGAAGTATCTAGTCGCTGCGCATCGTCCGGAAAACGCAAGACGATCCATAGGCTTAAATTCCTGACCTTACCAACGCCGATGGGCTCGGCTTCTAATTGTACAAATAATTTCACTCGACCAAGGGTAGAATTCTTTCAATATCGCGTTATAGCCGAAATACCCTCGGGCATTGATGATGCCTGGCGTGTCATTCGATATGAAAATTAATTGACCCTTCAGTACTGACATGGAAACAAAAAAAATCGAACTGAAAAAAGCAAACGGGAAAAGTGGACCAATATTTCCGCTTGGCTATTACATGGGACTGTGCGAATTCATCGTCTCGGCTATCAAACAGCGAGGACAGATCACCGTCTTTGAACTGCTCGACCTGGCAACAATTAAGTTTAAGGATGAAAAGATCACCGCTTCCTTACTCCATGTGAAACAACATTTACTGGCAACTCGCGTAATTAAGGCTGAGATCATACCAGGAAGAACTCAGGTACTCAGCTTGCGCAAGGAACCCCGACGGCCACGGAGGAAGTTTGAAACAATTTTGTGAACCTATGTGTGGCAAGTTTCAGCAATGATCTCATGGGTAAAACAAACGTTGTAATGGACAATGGCCTTATGTTCACTTTTAATGCCGATTATTAGATTTTTAAATTAATGCCGATATTATCCCGGTTTTTGGGGTAAATCTTCTTCCTTCAACCGTTTAGAATCGTATACAATCGATCGATGAAACATGTGAAGTCAAAATACGATGAGTTTTCAGCAGAAGATTTTGCTTTAGACGATAGATTTCAAAAATGGGTATTGACTCCCGATGATGAAACAGAGCAATTCTGGAATGATTTGCTTGTCCGTTTTCCCCAGAAACAAGGTGAAATTGAAGAAGCGAAAGAACTTGTTCAATTGTCAGGTCTTACGTCCGATCCGGAAGCCAACACTGCCTATCTGGCTACGTGGAATAAATTAAAACAAAATGCTTTAGCATCTGAAAATAACGTTCGAGAAACCCGCTTTACGCCTTCTCGTTACGCGATGATTGCAGCAACGCTAGCTGGACTATTGGTAGTCTCATATTGGCTGTTGACACGCGGACAAAAAGCCGAGTTGCAGACTTTTCAAAGCAAATTTGGCGAACTGAAACAAGTAGCCCTTAGTGATGGAACCAAGGTGACCTTAAACTCAAATTCTGAGCTTAGATATCTGAATGACTTCAAGTCAGACAGGAAGGTTTTCTTGCAGGGAGAAGCGTTTTTTGAAGTGAGCAGGTTAAGTAACAATCAGAATTTCATTGTAAGCACAGCGGACGCTGTTGATGTTGAAGTTACGGGCACTGAATTTAATGTGAATACCACGCGAAGTAATATTGAAGTTTTCCTCCAGTCTGGCAAAGTAAGCGTGAACGCAACTTCTGGTAATGTCGACTTGCAGCCTGGGGAGAAAGCAACGTTCAATAAAGAATCGAAGGTGCTTAACAAAGCAAAAGGAACTTCGAAAGAGATTGAACATCTGCTGGGATGGAAGAACAAATTATTTGTTTATAACGATGACCTCTTGACGACTATCGCTGAGGATGTCCACGACCATTATGGACTGGAAGTTGTAATTACCGATTCCACACTTGCTTCGAGACGGTTCACCGGAAGAATTCCGAGCCAACCTATCGACGTCATGCTAAAAGTATTGTCTGAAACATTGGAGCTAAATATTCAGAAAAAACCAGGTCAAATCATTATAGAACCTGAGTGATTGATTTGGTCTTGAATGAATTTTAGAATGTTTCAGGCGTTGAGACCTGAGCCCAAGCTGTTAACCTATGAGCCGAACCCCACATTTGATGTGTGCAGCATTTGCTATTATGCTATGCGGTGTGGTTCATTCTGTGTTTCCCCAAAGTCTTGCATCGAAAATATTAGCCGCTAAGAAAAATAAACCCGAAGGTGTTTCGCTGATCAGTTTGTTGAATGATATCCAGGAGAATGATAAGATTAGTTTCGCTTATCAACGAAAATACCTCGAGTATAAATACCTGAAACAATATCCAGTCATCACTGACCTTGAGTCAGATTTAAAGATTTTACTAAAACAATTTCACCTCACGTATAAAAAAATAGACGGAGATCCGGAGACCATCATTTATGTAATTTTTCCGGATAAGAAAAGTAAAAATAATGAGCCTCACAATACATCATTAAAGCAGACAATAAAGGGCAGGGTCATTAATTCTACTTATGGCACCCCAATACCAGGAGCTACTGTCCAAATAAAAGATAATAGTGTCGGTACGACCACCGATGCAGAAGGTTATTATTCGCTGGAAATTCCCTCGCTCGAAACAAAACAGATCGTGTTTACTTCCATAGGTTTTACAGCAAAAGAAGAATCGCTGGATGGTAGAAATACAATTGATGTAACACTGCAAGAAACATCAAGTGAGCTTTCAGAAATTGTTATCACTGCCTTGGGAATTAACCGTGATAATAAAACGCTTGGCTATTCGGTTTCAACCCTGAACACGGAACAACTGACTTCTGCAGGCAATAGCAATTTTGCATCCGCCATGTATGGAAAGGCGGCCGGCATAAGGATCCGTACAGCTCCCGGAGGTGCTACCAGTGCGGTGACCATGCAGATCAGAGGATTGAATTCACTTAACTACAACACGCAACCGTTGTACATTATAGACGGAGTCATTATGCGCGATGGAAATGAAAATGGTTCTGGGGGAATAAACAACGATGATTACTATACCGATGATCGCATTCGTGGAAATGGTATTCTCGATATTAATCCTGCTGACATTGAAACCCTTACTATTTTGAAAGGCGCGGGTGCAACTGCCTTGTATGGTTCGGATGCGTCTAGTGGGGCCGTTGTGATCACAACGAAACGAGGAGGTAAGCGTGCAGGATTGGGCGTGGAAATGAACTACAGCTATAATGTTGAAAAAGCTGCTTTTTTACCCCGGTATCAAAACACCTATGGCCCAGGCTATAATCGTGATCGCAATATTGCTCTTGGGGCAAACGCTGACGGTTGGGTTCCTGTGGACACAAATGGCGATGGTCTAACAGACATTAATCGACCATTGTTTGAATCCAGTGGTCAGTTTGGTCCGCGTATGGAAGGACAAGACGTAATGTGGTGGGATGGTAAAATTCACAAGTACAGTCCGCAGCCCGATAATTATAAAGACTTTTATCGAACTGGGCATCACTCGGTTTTTAATACTTCGATCAGTAATCAAACTGACTTGGTGACGTATCGCGCTTCATTTTCGCAGCAGGATTATCAGGACATTCAGGTCGGCGGGAAATCCACACGAAACACGCTCAATATTAATAGCAGTTTCAAGATCAGCGAGAAAATAAGTACTGATATTTCGATCAATTATATATCCAGTAATATTCACAACAGACCACTGAAGATTAATCGCCTCATGTCAAGCTGGACGGGATTTTTTAGCCGCGCGGAAGATATGTCGTTGTTTTTCGATAAGTATAAAACGTCAGACGGACATAAATGGATCGCATTTGATCAGGCAAAGTTGAATCCGGAAGAAGCACTTCAATATGCTACACCGAAAGGATACGAAGTGATGAATTTTCTCTGGACCCAACTACGAAATAGTGAAGACGAATTGCAAAGCCGGCTCATAACAAGTGTTACACTCAACTACGAGATTCTAAAGAACTTGCGACTTCGCGGACGATTTGGCAACGACTTTACCAACAATTCGATAGAGATAAAAGAATATAATGAATACCCTGTATCGTTCAATGGCAACACAAGCACCGGATTGTATTCGATATCTGATGGTCGCTACTCCAACATCTACACAGATGCATTTTTGACTTATCTGCACGAAGTTTCAAGTGATGTTAAATTAACATTGAATGCCGGTGTTCAATCACGCAGAGAGCATTACACGAAACATACTTCGTCAACCAGTGGAGGGCTTGTCACAGAAAACTGGTTCAGTCTGAATAATTCATACAATCCAAACAAGGCCATAACGGCAACAAACATCGATGTTTTGAAATATGGTTTTCTGGGTGTCTTTGATGTGAACATCAAAGACTATCTTTTTATTGAAGCAACAGGCAGGAAAGAATTCTCATCTACGCTTCCGCCCGGCAACAATGGTTATTTCTATCCATCCATCAACTCAAGTTTTCTTTTGTCAAAAGCTTTCACGTTGCCTGAAGTTTTTCAATTCGCACGTCTTCGGGCGTCATATGGAGTAGTAGGAAATGCACCGCCGGCATATGAGTCAAATGTCCTCTATGATTTTACAAACCTTCAGACTCAAAACGGAATCGTGGTATCAACAAGTTCACAAGGTTCGTTATATGGAAACAATCAAATCAAATCGGAGAATAAATATGAAACGGAAGTAGGCCTTGAGACACGGCTCTTCAAGGGAAAAGTTGGTTTTGATATTGCCTATTACAATAGTCGGATCAAGAATCAAATCCTCAAACTTGATCTTCCAACCAGCACGGGCGCGAGCAGAATTCTGACTAATCTTGGAGAACTACGCAGCAAAGGATTGGAGCTCGCTGTGAATGCAACTCCTGTGAAAGGAAATATTACATGGGAGACGCTGCTCAACACAGCCATAAATGTAACCGAAGTTCACAAGCTTATTCCCGGGGTTGACTGGCTAGTTTTCAAGGACATGGAAGGAGGCGCTATAAAAGTTGTTGCTGAGAAGGGGCAACCTGTGGGAAACATTTATGTATATCCAAGGAAGACAGATGAGAAGGGAAATTTTGTGATCAGCAGCGAGGGACTTTATGTGATCGATAAAAGCAGGTATGTAAAAGCGGGAAACGTTCTTCCTAAATCTATCGGAGGCATTTCGAATTCCATCACTGTAAAAAGATTCAAGTTGAGCTTCACCATCGACTATTCTCTTGGTGGAAAAATTGTTTCGCCTCCGTTAAAGTATGGACTTGGCCAGGGGATGTACAAGAGCACGCTCAACTATCGCGATGCGTCTCATGGCGGCCTTCCCTATTTTATAGATAACACAGGTGACAAAATTCTGCTTGACGGTCAAAATGCTGCACCCGATGGAAGCACTGTCTATCATGATGGCGTCTTGCTCAAAGGCGTCACCGAAGAAGGAGTTGAAAATACAAAAGTGATTGATGCTGCAACGTACTACCTTAACACGTTCGACTGGGGCAACACTTCATGGAATGAACAAGGAGCAATCTTCGATAACAGTTATGTGAAAATGCGCGAGGCTGTATTGAGTTACAGTTTCTCCAAAAAAACCGCATCGAAACTTCATCTTCAATTCATAAGAGTTTCGTTGGTTGGCCGAAATCTTTTTTATGTGTGGAGAACGTTAAAAAATCTTGATCCAGAATCGACTATCGGTACCAGTTGGCTGACGCAGGGGGTGGATGATGGTTCAAGTGCGGCAGCACGAAGTTATGGCTTCTCGATCAACATGGGCTTTTAGGCAAATGAAGGATAGATCTGGCAAATATTATAAAATGTTAATGCGAAGT
>CBQWHS010000275.1:0-5911 GCA_967728665.1 uncultured Chryseosolibacter sp.
GTGCTCCAGGTGGTTGTCTTCAGTGTGCTGTTTGGAATTTCTTTAGCGTTGTTGAGTGATGAGCGAAAGAAACCCATTCTTCAGTTTGCCGAAGGCCTTTCCGATGTGATGTTCAAATTCACAAATATCATTATGTATTTTGCTCCCTTTGCAGTTTGTGGTGCACTGGCATATTCGATCGCTACTTTTGGCTTCGACGTTTTAAAGAATCTTGCCATCCTGGTAGCAACATTGTACGGCGCACTTGTCGTATTTATTTTGCTCGTGCTTGTTCCAATTGGCTTCATCATAAAACTCAATTTTAGAAAATTCATACAAGCGATTTCAGAACCCGTAATTATTGCATTCTCAACAGCAACAAGTGAAGCTGCTCTGCCAAAGGCAATGGAAAATCTAGAGAAGATGGGCATTCCCCGAAAGGTTGTTGCGTTCGTGTTGCCAACCGGATACAGCTTTAACCTGGATGGAAGTACATTGTATTTGTCGCTTGCATCGGTGTTTGTTGCGCAGCTTGCAGGAGTTGATCTAACCTTCGGTGAGCAATTGATTATGGTGCTGACATTGATGTTGACCAGCAAAGGTGTCGCTGGTGTTCGTGGTGCAACCTTCTTAATACTAGTTGCAACTGTTTCAGATATGGGCATCGATCCACAAAAAGCATTTGTAGTTCTTGGTGTTGACGCGATCATGGACATGGCTCGCACGACAGTAAACGTAATCGGAAATTGTCTCGCTACTGTTGTCGTTGCGAAATGGGAAGGAGAATACTCAGACGCTGTAGAAGTTGCAGAAGTCAAAAGTTAAAAGCGTAACGTTTAAAGTTGCCTGGTTAACGCTTGTTCCCTGAGTCAACAAAATAGCCCAAAGCATTTATCAATTGCCACGTATTCGTACATGTTGGCACAGGACGCTCAACTCCTTCAACTTTTAACTTTAGTTATGCTGTTCTCTTACTTGTTGCCAACACAATAATTCCAGCCACAAGCAAAATGGCACCAGTAACTGGTGACCAATAAACCGGTGTTCTTTCGGTTTTATTAATTTCTACAGGGCCGATGTCAGCGACTTTCTTTTTACTAACAAGATTAAAACCTGTGAAGATTGTCATAATGCCGCCGATGACAATCAAAAATATGGCTAACGTTCTCATAAGTATATGTTGTTTAATACCTAGAGGCGGTAAATTTCATGCCGGTAACGGTCGGCAATTGGTGTAGAAGCGTTTCTACAAGATTTAAAGTTTTGAGATTTTGTGCCTAAGATAAAAGTCGGCAATAGTGAGTGCAGCCATTGCTTCAACAATAGGGACCGCGCGTGGAACTACACAAGGATCGTGTCTTCCTTTGCCGGAAACGACCACTTCATTTCCGTTTTTATCAACGCTTGGTTGATCCTGCATGATGGTTGCGACAGGCTTGAATGCAACGTTAAAATAAATATCTTCCCCATTAGAGATTCCGCCTTGAACGCCCCCTGACAAATTTGTCTTCGTGCGAATTCTTTCTCCATCGTTGTAAAACTCATCATTATGCTGCGAGCCACGAAGTTTTATTCCTTCAAAGCCGCTTCCATATTCGAACCCTTTGACGGCATTTATTCCGAGCATCGCCTTACCCAGCTCCGCATGAAGTTTTTCGAAAACAGGTTCGCCTAATCCGACAGGTGAGTTTTTAATTACGCCGGTAACAATTCCGCCAATCGTATCGCGGTCAAGTCGGACTTGATCAATTAATGCGATCATTTTTTCAGCGATGACAGGATCAGGACAACGAACGATGTTATCCTCTGTTTTTGCTAAATTCAGTTCGGTGTAATGCGGCGTTTTGATTTCGCCCACTTGTGAAACGTAAGCTTGGACTTCGATCCCAACCTTCTTCAATAACAATTTAGCGATCGCTCCTGCAGCAACCCGTGCCGCGGTTTCACGGGCAGAACTTCGTCCACCACCTCGATAGTCGCGAACGCCATACTTTTCCTGATAGGTATAGTCCGCATGCGATGGCCTGAATGCTTCCGCGATATGACTGTAATCTTTGCTGCGTTGATCTTGATTTTCGATAACAATTGCAATGGGTGTTCCCGTTGATGTCCCTTCAAACACACCACTTAAAATCTTGAACGTATCGTCTTCTTTACGCTGCGTTGTAATTTTTGATTGTCCAGGTTTTCTCCTGTCCAGTTCAGATTGAATAAAAGTTTCATCGATCGCGAGTCCAGCAGGACATCCATCAATAATAACGCCGATAGCCGGACCGTGAGATTCACCGAAGGTTGTGATACGAAAAAGAGTGCCGAATGAGTTGCTCATGAAAGATCGAAGATACAGGTTTTGGTGTTAATCGTTTTCAACAAGATAGATCTCGAAGACAATTTATTTCTTAAACAAAAAGAAGGCAGACGCTCCGAGGACAACAACCGTAAAAATGCTCAACGCACTTTTTATCCAATCTGAATTTTCAAATGCGCGCAGTGCATTGTCAGAGCTCTCGATCTTGTCATAGAATTCACCAGCATCAACGGATTGGATCGCTTCGTTCTTTTTACTTTCGCCTGTAACGTAAACCGTAAGTTTCGACTTAAGTGTATCGTATTTTTTCTTTTCAGGATTGAAGAACACCCACTGAAAATATTTCCCTAAATTATATTGGCCTGGCTCTTTCGGGATCATGAAATAGTTGAACGATTTCGTACCTGTTACGCGTCCATGATCTCGATTAATATCTTGCCGAACATTGGGTTCATAGAATTCAAACTTATCGTCATTCGTTACGATTGGCTTTTCAATGGCCGAAATATTTCCTTCACCATAAATATTAAAAACATAGGAAGCGCTTTTTCCTGTTTCTAAATCGGTTGTTGGCATGTTTTCATACAGTTGATAATTTCCCACGCCCACAGTTTCACGTAATGGATGTGGAGGCAACTCTTTCACGATAACTTTTTTAGGTTGTGAATAGAATGTTTTGAAATCCTCTTTTCTGTTTTGTCCGAAGAAGGAAGGATTTTTTGCCACCTTGTACTTGATCATTTCCAAGCCCACTTTTGGAAAAACAATGGGCTCAGCATTCAAAGGGTAATAACTTGCCTGATAGATTTTATACTGTGTGAAATCTTTGCCATTTACTACTACCGTCTCGCCTTCGATGTTTTCGATATTGAAATTTTCTTCCCAACAATTGTTCGGTTTTACTTTTTTCAGAATGTCGGAAAGTTGTTTTCCAAGTTCATAGAATTGAAGAGGTGCTCGATTGTCTTCGGAGACAAAAAATGAAAGTGTCACATTAAATCCTTCTCCCGTATAAACTTCATTTTTGGATGTGGTGAACGCGAGGAAAGCGTCATCTCTGATATCGACAAATTCTGTTTCTCCCTTTCCGAAAAATTCATCTGCTGGATCGCGATCAAAAAAACTCTTGAACGGATCTCGTTGCTGTTGCTGGGCTGGTGGTCCCACTTTCACTTTCTTGCCATTGACTTTGATCGGCTTGTCATTCACTTTCATGGTGAACGATGGAACTGTAAACGTTCCCTGGCGAACCGGCAGGTAGGTCATAATCACGCTTTGGGACGATGACATTTGTCCATTAACAATATTAGTTGTGGATTGTGTTGAGGTTCCTCGCTTTCGAAATCCTTCGATGTCGGGAAAATTGTCATAGCTTTTTAGTCGATCATTTTGAACGGTTACTGAAATTGTCCATGACTGGTTTTCGCCGATCTCATCTGGACCCAACGCGATCTGAATATTTTGAGCTATAGCGGTGCCAACCGACAATAGAACGCAAGTCAATGTTGCAACACCTATCGAATTATATTTTTTCATAACTATTCTTTCATTTCCTTCGTTCGTGCTCTGAAAGCAATAACGCGTCACGCCTGAATTCAGGGAATAAAATTTGCTGAAAATTAGACGGAAAAACGGGAAACGGCCAACAAAATTACCAAACCGAGCTGGTAAAAATTTTAGCGGTAAAAGTCTTCCGTCTGACTTAACATTTTTATAAATTAACGCTTGTTAGCTTTATAACTTTTTAAACTACACGGTTATTAAAATGCTCAATTATGTCAAAACTGTGCTCACCAAAGTGAGTTTTGACGCTCTCTTATTTGAAAAAGAGCTTAGAAAAGCTATCAAAGTTTTGATAGCAGAAGAAGTGAATGAACTCAAACGCTGGTGCTACACCAGTTTTGGGAATGAACACGAAGCGATTCTCAATCGTTGTTTCGTGGTAGCCTAGAAAAATTGTAAAACACACAAGGCCCTGAGAAATCAGGGCCTTTAATTTTTTTTATTTGTTACCCACAAAGTCTCCAAGGCACGTAGAAAAATTAATTAAATGAACAGTGTCTATTATTTTTTCAGAAAAATGCCGATCGAGTTGATGACGTGGCTATTGGGTTTAGTGATCCTTGCCATACTGAATGTTAATCAGGACCACATTTCTTTCTGTCCGTTTAAAAGCTTGGGATTTGATTTTTGTCCTGGATGTGGACTTGGCCGGTCAATATCATTTTTGTTTCACGGCGAATTCAAAAAATCCTTGTCGATGCACCCACTGGGAATTTTTGCTGTCATTGTTTTATCTTTAAGGATATTCCAGTTGTTTAAAAATTTAAAAAAATAATTATGGCAAGGGTTATTGATTTTCTTCCTGAGGTTACCGGCGATGAAATGCTCCATCTTCAAAATATTTTGAACGACATGGACGATGGCACTGCCAGCAGGTTTGCCTCAGCATATCGGGCACGCAGAAGAGAGCCGTTGCTGATCCTGGTAACAGCCTTGCTTGGTTTTGTATTTGTGGCAGGTGTTCACAGATTTATTCTCAACCACATCGGAATGGGGATATTGTATTTGTTTACGGCGGGATTGTGCTTAATTGGGACAATTGTCGATGCTGTAAATTATCAGAAGCTTGCGTTCGAATATAATTCTAAAGTCGCTAATGAAATCCTGATTCAGATTCGCTAAGGATTATTCAGAAATTGAATGTTTCTTTTTAAGCCTTCGTATTTAGTACGATTTATCGGTGAGTTTTTTAGAACGACTGTAAAAATTTCTTCCGTCAATTCTGTCCACTCTTTCTTTGTATAGTTTTCAAATTCTACCGGCGGACTAAATCTGGGCTCGTGATTGGGTTTGGAAAAACTGTTCCATGGGCAAACATCCTGGCAAATATCACAACCGAAAATCCAGTTCTCAAATTTTCCCTTGACTTCGGTCGGTATTTCCTCCTTCAACTCAATCGTGAAGTAGCTAATGCATTTGCTTCCATCAACAACCTGTGGCCCCACAATTGCATCGGTAGGACAAGCATCCATGCAGGCAGTACACGTGCCGCAATAATCTTTCATCGGCCCATCGTATTCTAATTCCAGATCGATAATGAGCTCCGCCAGAAAAAAGAAACTTCCCATCTCTCGGTTAAGCAAGAGACTATTTTTTCCGATCCATCCCAGTCCACTTTTTTGTGCCCATGTACGCTCCATCACGGGTGCAGAATCAACAAATGCTCTTCCGTTAATTTCACCAATTTCCAATTGAAGGTCTGACACCAGAGATTTTAATTTGTCTTTTACAACCTGGTGGTAGTCTTCACCGTAAGCGTATTTGGCAATTTTAAATTCGCCTTCGCGCGCCAGATCTTTTTCTGGATAATAATTGTAAATCAAACTTATCACCGACTTTGCTCCAGGAACAAGCAACGATGGATCGAGCCGTTTGTCAAAATGATTTTCGAGATACGACATCTTACCGTGATAACCTCGCTTCAGCCATTCTTCAAGATGTGTGGCTTCTTCTGACAGGAATTCAGCTTTCGAAATTCCGCAAAATGAAAACCCAAGTTCTTTCGATTTGGACTTAATGAGATCGGTATATTCTTTTCGATTTTTCAAAGTCCGAGCTTCT
>CBQWHS010000276.1:0-5910 GCA_967728665.1 uncultured Chryseosolibacter sp.
ATATTATTTGACATCAATGCTTATAATTATGAAAACTCTGATCCTCCTTTTATGTAGTTATATATTTAGACAAAAACCTTCCTGCCGCAAGCGTTCCTCTCTGGTGACTAAGAACTGTTGCGGCAATAAACAAGTTAGGCTAGGCTTACGAACCTCATAAAAATAACAAATGAAAACTTTCTTACCATTAGTTTTGATTTTACTTGCGGTTGCTTTCTTGCCACTGAGAAATTTTGCACAAAATGACAATCAACTAATCGGTTTAACCGTCGACAAGTATATTAATGTAGATAATCATAAAATTCATTATCAGACCGGCGGCGCAGGAACTACAACGGTCGTTTTTGAAAGCGGGCATAGAGATAATATGGCTGCATGGAATAACATCCATCATGAAGTTGCAAAATTTGCCAAAGTAATCCGGTATGACCGGGAAGGATATGGATTATCTGAACCAAATACACAACCACTTTCATTAAAACAGATTGCAACACGACTTCATGAATTATTGCAAAAAACCAACAGCCATCCTCCTTATATTTTGGTTGGACATTCGCTTGGCGGAACCCTTATCCGCGCATTTGCTTTTTTATATCCTGACGAAACTTCCGGCCTCGTTATGATTGATCCATTAAGCGAATACATACTTGATACTATGCGTACGGAACAACTTCGTGGCATCGCCGCTTATGATTCAATTATGAAAAATGCCGGAGCAACGGATCTTGCAGAGTGGGAAATTATGAAGCATGAATTTGTTGATGGTTTCCCTGAAATAAATTCCTTTGGTGCTTTACCGGATGTTCCAATGGTATTGTTTGCAACGGGTAAAAACCGTCCCCCTAACTGGGAAAAAAGTGTCCGGGACTTGTTCATCCACAAGATGAACAATCTTTCAGAAGTGCGGTTTATAGAAGTCCCGCAAAGTCCGCATTACATACAAAATTACGAGCCTTCTTTAATCATTGAAAATATCCGTAGAGTTGTATTCCCTGATGCCGGAAATATTTTACAAAAAACACTGCTGGCAAAAGGTGTTGATTCATGCATTGCAGAATACAGAAAGCTCAAAACAACTTATCCAAAAGAATATATGCTTGAAAGATTTTTAAATAGCCTGGGATATCAAGAACTCAATAGCGGACATACACAGGAAGCGATTAAACTATTTGTGTTGAATGTTGAAATGTATCCTAACAGCGATAATGTCTATGATAGTTTAGGCGAAGCTTATATGAAGGCGGATAATAAAAAAGAGGCAATTAAAAATTATAAAATGGCACTTTCTTTAAATCCCGCTAACATGAATTCAGTAAAAATGCTAAAAACACTGACCAAGTAATTCCGCTTAATTCAATATCTGAACAGTAGCCCTGTCCACAACAAAAGTATTTGCAATAGTAGGGCTGGACATTGAAGCAATCGGCAGCAAAACTTTAATCAGCTTCAGTTCGGGCTTGACGTTAATACTAAGCGACAAATGTTATCTTCAACAATTAAACATTAATCAACTTCGGTATCGTCGTGACGGAACACAGAATATCCTGCCATCGCAAATACCGATTCGTTGTACGTCATTTTACAAGCCTTCATTTTATAACAAACATTGCGAACTATGCATCCAATCGAAACAACCAGAAAAATTTCTTTCTTTATGAGTATTGGTTTAGTAGGATTTCTTGCTGTGTTCATAGGGTTTGGAAAAACCTTACCACCAGTGATCAGGGACGTCAGGACGCCAATAATAGTTTATATCCATGGTGCCTTCGCTTTTGGTTGGCTGTGCCTGTACTTTATTCAAGCAACTTTGATGAGATACAATAATTTTCGACTGCATAAAATCCTCGGGATTTTGGGAATTTTTATTGCAATCGGTGCTGCTTTGACCATGCTGCCAGCGGGGGTACATCAAGTGCAAAAAGATTTGTATAGGGGTCTGGGTGAAGCCTCTTACTCAAACATAGTTGGTGTGGCAACCACTGCCATCATGTTTCTTACTATCGTTATCGCTGGCATTCTTAATCGAAAAAATCCACAAACACATAAACGGTTAATGCTTCTTGCAACCATTTTATTATTATGGGTTGCGTGGTTCCGATTCCGCCATTATTTTCCTTCGGTGCCAAGACCTGACATTTGGTTTGGTTTGATTTTACCCTACAGCCTCATCATTATCTCTTGGATATGGGACAAATTTGTGAATGGAAGATTACATCCGGCTCTTGGTTGGGTGGGGGCGTTCATTATCCTAGAACAGACTTTTGAAATCATTATGTTCGACAGCCCCGCCTGGCGTTTATTCGGAAAGGAAATTTTTGGATTTTTAGCTACCTAGTAAATAAAAATTGTCCATGGCTTTTAAAATTTGTTACAAGAAACTAAACAATGTCTTAAAAACAGTAAATGTTTTAAAATGAGAAACATAAAATTCCTCCTGCTTTATTTTTTTTATCATCCTTCAACAGCGTTGTCAATCCTCCATCAAATGAGAAGATAATAATGATGGTATTTGCTCATCCCGATGACGAGGTAGATATAACCGCCCTTACTATCAAAATATGTAAGACAAAGTCATATGGTGTATCTCATATTGGCGCTTGTTTGTAACCATTGCCGTCAGGTTAAACATAAATGAAAAAACCATTTCAACACCTCTTATTGGTCACCACGTTGGTAGTATCAATATCGGGATGTCAACAAACTTTAAAAGGCACTCTCGTGATTAAGAATGTCAATGTAATTGACATTAAAGATGGTCATGTTGCCCGGGGCATGGATGTCGTTATCAGGGGAAATAGTATTGCGTCAATTGCTAAACATTCAAACCAATACTACAAGGCACCTGAAATTATTGATGGTACTGACCAATATTTACTCCCCGGACTTTGGGATATGCACGCGCATGGTTTGGATGCGTACAAAGATTTTTTTCCCCTTCAGCTAGCCCATGGAGTAACCGGAATACGAGTCATGTGGGGCAATACGAAAGAAGTTAAAAGAATTCGAAAGGCGGTGGAACTTGATTCGATCCTCGGCCCGGATATAATTTCCGCTGGTGATATCATTGACGGAAACCCACCTGGCTGGAGAGGTTCGGCTATAGCAGATACACCAGAAAAGGGAAGAGAAATAGTGAGAAAGCAAAAAGCGGATGGCGCTGATTTCATTAAGGTGTATTCCTTCCTGGAAAGGGATGTCTACTTTGCGATAGCGGACGAATGTAAGAAACAACATATCCCTTTCAGCGGACATATTCCGGTCAAAGTATCCCTGCAAGAAGCCATTGATGCCGGACATGGGAGTATCGAGCACGCCAATGGAGTTCCTGAATTTTGCTCAAATCACTATGATCAGTTATTGACAAGCAATATCCAGGTCGATACACTTGTCAGTAAGCCTTGGGATATGTGGTATAACAGGAGAAAATTCATAGTGGACACATATGACCACTCGCGCGAAGGCGAATTAATTGAAATGTTGGGAAACAACAAATCATGGGTATGTCCCACAATGGTCGTATTTAAAGGACTTCAACGAAATATCGATACTAGCTACACCAACGATCCTAGAATACAGTATATGCCTGAAGATGAACTTTGGGGTTGGAATATTGAAAAGCTACCCAAGAAATCTACCAATAGTGAAACGCTGGAAACAAAAATAAGCTATTATAAAATTCTTCTTGGCTTAGTACGGCCGATGCAAAAACGCGGTGTCAACTTTTTGACGGGAACCGATTATGCCAACCCATTCACATATCCGGGTTTCAGTGTGCATGAAGAACTACAGATTTTCGTAGAAGAAGCTGGCTTCACCCCACTTGAAGCCCTTCAAACCGCCACAATAAATCCAGTAGTCTTTTTAGGAATGGACGAGAAGATTGGAACGGTAGAGGTAGGCAAACGAGCGAATTTAATTTTGTTGTCTGCCAACCCATTGGCGAACATCCACAATATTGAAAAAATGAATGGGGTTATTCTCCATGGTAAATTTCACATGGGTGATTCATTGCAAGCGTCCATGGAAGCAGTTGCTCAGCACAATAGCTTGCCGAAAATAAAAGATGTTCTGAAGCCAATCCTACTGAAAGAGGGGATAGAGACAGCCTTGACGAAATATAAAGAATTAAGAAAGGCTCACGTTTCCACGTATAATTTTGATGAGAGTCAACTCAATCGCCTTGGTTATGATTTGCTGGCAATGAAAAGAGTTACTGATGCTGTTAAAATCTTTGAACTCAATATCGAAGTTTATCCCAATTCCGGGAATGCATTTGACAGTCTGGGTGATGGGTATTTGGCGAATAACGAAATAAAAAAAGCAAAGGAAGCTTATGCAAAGGCCATCGAGTCGGGATACGAAGCATCCTCAGATAAATTGAAAAAGCTATCAGAATAACAATGATATTTTGACTCAAACGCCACCACCCAACAACTAACAATTTTAACGTATGGAAAAAAGTTATAAATACTTAGGATACTTCTTACTGATCCTCTACCCATTAACCCTTGTGGGCTTTCATCAAACTTATTTTAGCTTGTACCCAACATTTGAAGGAATTCAGATCACACACCATATTCATGGAGCAATTGCTTTTCTTTGGATCAGCATGTTAGTTATACAACCCATTTTAATACAGGCAAAGAAAATAGAGATGCACAGGCGATTGGGAAAGCTCTCGTACCTGTTGTTCCCGCTGCTAATTTTGTCCTTCCTACCAATGCTGGCAATCCAATTCAAAAATACGGGCGTAAAGTCCGCATTTGTTCCCATGGCAGACATGGCATTGCTCATCTTCTTTTACGCACTCGCTATTATTAACAGGAAGAACATACCGTATCACATGCGCTATATGATAGCTTCCGCCTTAGTTTTTATCGATCCTACTGTGGCGCGTATGTTAATACCGGTGTTCGGGATGTCCGACTTAAACTGGTTTCACATAATTTTCGGAATCATATACGCGATTCTATTGGGTTTGATTTTTTATGATATTGCAAACAAGCGCAACTATAAACCATACATCGTCTCGCTCCTGGCTTTCCTTGTTTATCAAATAGGCTTCCATATAAATTACATCTATCCAAACCTCGAGTATTAATCTGGGAATATGCTTAGCAAATGTTAAGTTGAGCAATCGTTAGATAATCCACAGTTTGAAATTTTTTTGAAATGTCTGGTATCGCTAACCCTATATTTTTTGTTATTACTGCGTCTAATTGTTTCGGCAATGGGCAAAAGAAATCCATAGTGACAGCCATCCTGGCACTTGCTTTTAAAATGATGGTTTCTGAGTAGTCATTCTGCGAAAAAAATATTTCTGAGCTTACGCTAATTTCTTATTGAGCAATCAAAGTAGTCCAGGATTTTTTTTGAATAATCGTCCTGTGTTCGGATCTCATAATTGATGCGTGTTTAGCGTTATCCACTGTCCAACGTTCAGTCGCAGGACTTCTTCCTCACTTCATTCCCTCAATTAAACCTGACTTATGATAAACAAGCTAACGACACTCGGACAGGTCTGGGTAGCGTTGCGGAGAAAATAGAACAGACAGGTATATGCACTTGGTTAAGTTTTAAAATACATAGCAAACAGAATTTTTATTTCGCTCGAGCTCCGGCAATACCGGTTTTCACTTTTCCGGATCGCTTGTAATGGGCGATGATCACTCCGCTCGGTGTAGTAATACTTTCTATTAATGTGAATGCCGCGGGGATCACTCCTTTTTCGAACAGCTTCTTTCCTTTGCCAAGTGTTAAAGGGTGTATCTTGAGTCTGAGTTCGTCCACCAGATCATTTTTAAACAACAGCTGAATAAGTTTACTGCTTCCCCAGACATGAATATCAGCGCCTTTCGATATCTTTACCTTTTTAATATCCGCAGCGTTTTTTAGAAAGAGAGAATGTTT
>CBQWHS010000277.1:0-5908 GCA_967728665.1 uncultured Chryseosolibacter sp.
TTCTATTGATAGCAATCATCTTTGCGTTCACCAAGTTGCCAAAAATTCAGTTTAACGAGGATGCAGCAAAAAAAAGTTCGAGCATTTTACACGCATTTAAACATAGACATCTTACGTGGGCGATCGTTGCACAATTCTTTTTTGTGGGTGCTCAAGTTTGTGTGTTTAGTCTATTCCTGTTATATGCTACGAAATCAGCAGACATAAGCGAAGTTAAAGCCGCAGATTATTTAGGAGTTTGCGGGCTGGCTTTTTTAGTCGGAAGGTTTCTGGGAACATTCCTGATGAAATACATTCGCCCAACCAGACTATTGACAACCTATGCGGTCATCAACACTTTGTTATGCATGGTGGCCATCACAGCGCACGGAATGATAACTGTTTATGCCGTGATCTTAATTTGCTTTTTTATGTCGATTATGTTCCCAACGATTTTTGCTTTGGGAATAAATGGCCTGGGGGGTGATACTGAATATGGGAGTAGTTTGCTGATCATGTCTATCGTTGGCGGTGCTATTTTGCCGAGAGTGTTTGGAGTAATTAGTGATTCGATGGGCAATGTTCAATTCGGTTACATCGTGCCGTTATGTTGCTTTGTCATCGTGGCGTACTTCGGATGGAGATCTCATACAATCAATCGAGGCCCAGCATAAAAGCGAACGCAATACAATTTTGTCACCGTTAAGACTAAGTTCAGCAACCGAAAATGAAAGAATCTGATAACCTGAAAAATGAAGAACGGAACAGGGCATTCGCTGATCTTCCGCCAATAATATTTGGGACCAGCGGTTTAGGGAATTTGTTCGTTGCACTTGAGGCGCAGGAAAAATTAAATATTGTAAAAGAATGTCTCCGCTTGTCAAATGGAAAAGTTGTGTTCGATTCCGCAGGAAAATATGGTGCAGGCCTCGCGCTGGAGACGCTTGGCAAATGTCTTAAGCAATTAAAAGCTCAACCTGAAAATGTCATTATCAGTAATAAGTTAGGTTGGCTTCGCACCGATCTAACAACAGATGAACCTACGTTTGAACCTGGTGTTTGGAAAAATTTGAAACATGATGCTGTTCAAAAAATAAGTTATGAGGGCATTATGGAATGTTTTGAACAAGGCAACCAGTTGCTCGGCGGTTATCATGCTCAAATGGTTTCGGTTCATGATCCCGACGAATACTTGGCAACTGCAAACAATGCCCGTGAGTCAGAAGCCTTGTATGAGGATGTGCTCAATGCATACCAAGCGTTGCATGATTTGAAGGACCAGGGAAAGGTAGAATCCATTGGCATCGGTGCAAAAGATTGGAGCGTCATCGAACGAATAGCAAATGATGTCGATCTGGATTGGATCATGATTGCCAATAGCATGACAATAAAAAGACATCCCAAGGCCCTCTTGGATTTTATTGCAGAAATGGAACGCCAGGGTGTCTACGTTATTAACTCAGCGGTATTTCACTCTGGCTTTCTGGTGGGAAGTAATTATTTCGACTATCGTTTGGTTGAGAAAGGCACTTTTGAAAATGATGTGCTATTCAAATGGAGGGAAGATTTCTTCAATGTATGTAATGAATTTAGCGTAAGTCCGGCACAAGCGTGCGTTCAGTTTGCCTTGAACGTTCCAGGCGTAAAGAGCATCGCTTTAAATACGACGAACGCAAATCGCGTACAATTTAATTTGGAGATGATTCATGCTAAAATTCCGACACAATTCTGGCTGGCACTCAACAATAGAAATCTGACAGAAATAGACTTATCAACTCTTACTGACAAGCATGAAAAACAATAAACCAGTACGGAAGATTGAATTTAACGGCGACCATAAAAATGATTCGTTATTAATTGGAAATTTTGGGGATGTTGAGTTTACGGCAAGGGGAATTTTTGACCTTTCTGGAATGATCTACTCCAAGAAGAATGTTGAGTTCACGATTATCGGCGATGGCCTCATACGCTTCCATGGTGTTTGTCGAAAAATTATTATTCACATGGTGAAAGGGAATTGCGTTCTGGATTTTAGCAAACTCACAAGTAAAGAAGTTACCTGTATCTCGTTACGTGATAAGTCGAAGACCATGGTGGGACCGACGAAAGTTATTAGCCGCGCAAATCTTCAGGATGAAGCCATTTTGGAATATAATAGTAAAGCCAGGCTGATAAATTTTTCGATGGTGGGGAACTCACGGATTGAGGTCATCTAGAATTTAATGCTGAAAAATTGATTTTGTTTTTTTAAGGGCGGATGTCAAACATGCAGAATTCTTGTACTAATGAAACAAATAAGCTTAAATAATTGAAACGAAATGAGAAACGGGATGAAGACTTTGGTGTGCAGTGAACCGCAAAAATTGGAATATCGGTCTCAGTCGATACCGGACCTAGCAAAGAACCGCGCCTTGATCAAAATAAAGCGTATTGGTATTTGCGGGACTGATTTACATGCGTTCGAAGGAACCCAACCATATTTCGAATATCCTCGCATTCTAGGTCATGAACTTTCCGGTGAATTAATTGCAGTTGATGGTGTGCTTGGTTTTGAAATTGGTGAAGCAGTCACGTTTATTCCTTACTTCTCTTGTGGTAATTGTATTGCCTGCCGGAGTGGAAAACAAAATGCATGTGTCAACATGAAGGTGTGCGGCGTACATCAGGACGGCGGGATGGTAGAATATCTTTCTGTGCCATCAACTTCCCTAATTCATGGTGAAGGTCTGAGTTTAGACGTCTTAGCCCTGGTCGAACCTTTAGCCATCGGTGCCCATGCAGTGAGAAGAGCGGCAATAACTGAAAATGAATTTGTTCTGGTGGTTGGCGCTGGTCCCATTGGATTAGGCACGATGGAATTTGTGCGCGCTGCGGGAGGAAAAGTGATTGCTCTGGATACCAATGATGCTCGATTAAGGTTCTGTAAAGAAACGTTGAAAGTTGAGCACGTCATCAACGCAATGGATGGGGACATTATAGAACAATTGAAATCGATCACGAGGGGCGACATGCCCACGGTTGTCATGGATGCAACCGGAAACTTAAAGGCCATCAATAGTGCCTTTCATTATATGTCGCATGGAGCACGATATGTTTTAATCGGCCTGCAAAAGGGAGAGATTTCTTTCAGTCACCCGGAGTTTCACAAAAGAGAAGCAACCTTGATGAGCAGCAGGAACGCCACAAGAGCTGATTTTGAATATGTAATTTCATTGATCAAACGAAAACAAATTGACCCAACGACATTCATCACTCATCGTGTTCTTTTTGATCAGGTCAAAGATGAATTCAAAGGATGGCTAAATCCCGCTAGCGGTGTAATAAAAGCAATTGTCGAAATGGCTCCGATGAATTCTGTTCTATAAATATGAATCTTGTTAAAATGAAAAAATATTGTTTAGCGCTGGACTTAAAAGATGACGCGCAATTAATTGCCGAATATGAAAACAAGCACCGAAGCGAAAACGCGTGGCCGGAGATTGTAAAAAGCATTACAGACTCAGGTATCAGCAATATGGAAATTTATCGTACTGGTAACCGTTTGTTCATGATCATTGAGGCTGACGACAGTTTTAGTTTTGAGCGCAAGACAGCAATGGATGCAGCCAATGGCAAAGTACAGGAGTGGGAAAAGCTGATGTGGAAGTTTCAACAGCCATTGGCATGGGCTAAAGACGGAGAGAAGTGGATCGTGATGGATAAGATTTTTGAATTGCAATCAGCACTTTAGGTAAATACATACAACTAATAGAAATTCTTAAAAATGAAACGCAGAACATTAATTAAACGATTGGCAGCAGCTTTGCCATCATTGTGGCTATCGCGTGCATTGGGTAATAATATTTTTCACGAGCAATTTGTGAATGAACAAATTTCAAAAGGTCCCTTCAATCCCACCTGGGAGTCCTTGCAGAATTTCAAAACTCCTGAATGGTATCGCGATGCAAAGTTCGGCATGTGGGCACACTGGGGACCTCAATGTCAGCCTGAAGCTGGAGATTGGTATGCGAGAGGCATGTATCAGGAAGGTTCATGGCAATATAAAATTCATCTTCAGAAATATGGTCATCCATCGAAGTTTGGATTTAAAGATGTCATCAACGAATGGAAGGCTGACAAGTGGAATCCTGAAGAATTAGTGAGTTTGTATAAAGATGCAGGGGCGAAGTATTTCATGGCCTTGGCAAATCACCACGACAATTTTGATTTGTATGACAGCAAGTATCAGAAGAATTGGAACGCTACGAAGATTGGGCCAAAAAAGGATTTGATCCAAGGTTGGGCAAAAGCAGCGAAAGCAAATAATCTTCCTTTCGGTGTAAGCGTTCATGCCTCTCATGCGTGGCGTTGGTATGAAGTTGCACAGCGTTCGGATAAAACCGGTCAGTACGCCGGCATTCCCTATGATGGAAAACTTACGAAGGCAGATGGAAAGGGAAAATGGTGGGACGGACTTGATCCACAAGAGCTATATGCACAAAATCATCCTTTGAGCGTAGACAGTTTAACTGATAACTCAATTCATCGGCAATGGGAGTGGGGCAATGGTGCAGATCAACCCACCAAAGAACATGTTGAAAAGTTTTACAATCGTACCATTGACCTCATCAACAAATACAATCCTGACGTCGTTTACTTCGATGACTCACAGCTTCCATTCTGGCCGATCAGCGATGTTGGTTTGCGTATCGCGGCACATTTGTACAATAAGAGCATTAGCACACATGGAGAACAGCGTGCAGTGTTGAATGGAAAAATATTGGACGAAAATCAGCGTAAGGCAATGGTTTGGGATATTGAAAGAGGACAAGCCAACGAGATTCAACCGTTACCATGGCAAACCGATACATGTATTGGTGGTTGGCATTACGATCGTGGATTGTATGAACGGGACGGGTACAAAACAGCCGCGACAGTGATTCAAACATTAATTGATATCGTGAGCAAAAATGGAAATCTTATGTTGAACATACCCGTTCGAGGAGATGGTACCATCGATGAAAAAGAAAGGAAAGTGGTGGACGGAATTGGCAAATGGTTGAAAGTGAATGGCGAAAGTATTTACGCGACAAGACCGTGGAAAATATTTGGTGAAGGCCCCGCCCAGCAACAGGAAGCGAAGTTGAACGGACCTGGATTCAACGAAGGCAAGGGAAAACCATTTTCACACGAAGACATTCGCTTTACAACGAAAGGCGATGTTCTTTACGCGGCTTCAATGGGTTGGCCTGAAGATGGCAAACTCGTTATTAAAAGTTTAGCGAAGGAAAGTAAATATTTCACGAAGCAAATTCAGAAAATAGAATGGTTGCCCTCAAAACAATCGTTGAGTTTCGACCAAAATGAAAATGGCCTGATTATTTCTTTGCCTGAAAAGCCTTCCGAATTATCGTATGCAAATGTTGTGAAGGTTATTTCGTGAGATGAAAATTCCGATAAAAATCAGATGATTGAATGAGCGCGGGTTTGCGAATACACTGACGTTACTATTAAAATCAATCCAAATGAAAAGGATACACTTCATTACAGCGTTGATCTTCTTCGTCTCCATAGGCAAGGCTCAGAGTCCTGTACCTGTGAAAGTCGAACAAGGACTTGTACAGGGGATATATGAGAATGAACTTACAGTTTACAAAGGGATTCCGTTTGCTGCACCTCCTGTGGGAGATCTTCGTTGGCGTGCGCCACAGCAGGCATCGTCATGGAAGGGAGTGAGGCAGGCGAATGAATATGCGCCAGCACCAATACAAGGCGGAAATCCTCCCCCAGGAAAAAGTGAAGACTGTCTATATCTTAATATTTGGTCGCCTGCGAAAACATCAGATGAGAAACTTCCCGTGCTTGTTTGGATATATGGAGGTGGATTTAGTTTTGGATCTACTTCCGAGCCGGGTTACAATGGAGAAAAGCTGGCGAAAAAAGGAGTGAT
>CBQWHS010000278.1:0-5905 GCA_967728665.1 uncultured Chryseosolibacter sp.
CTTTGTACCGCATCGTAGTGTTGCTTACGAGTTGTCCGAGCACTAAAATTTTCCATTTCCCGCCGATAATTCCGAGTGTATGGGTTAACGGGCAAAAACATTTTTCATTTTTTTTCATTGCTTTTCGGTTTCGTTTTCCATAACTATCATAAAGGATATTAATATACTTTGATGTAACCACTTGTAAAAGTATAGTAATGCAGATACGTTTACAACGGTTTTTAAAAAATATACAAAAATGAGCAAGACAATCTTAATCACCGGAACCAGCACAGGCTTTGGAAAACTGGCAGCGAAAACGTTGGCATCCCAGAATTTTAATGTAATCGCGACCATGCGTGGTGTCGCTGGAAAGAATAAATCATTAGCGGACGAATTGCGATCGTGGGCAAAAAACGAAAAGGTAAAACTTGACGTGGTTGAACTTGATGTTACCTCTGACGAGTCCGTTTCTTCTGCCGCAAAATATGTTGAACAAAAATTTGGATCAGTTGACGTGGTGGTAAACAACGCTGGTACTTACGGTGGCGGTATTACCGAAAGTTTCAGTCTCGCGGATTACAAAAACATGTATGAAGTAAACGTGTTTGGTTCACTTCGTGTGGTGCACGCCTTCCTTCCAGCCATGCGCAAAAAAGGTCAAGGCTTGTTTATTCAGGTATCCAGCATTATGGGCCGATTTGTTATTCCTTTTACATCTGCATACACGTCATCCAAGTGGGCGGTTGAAGCGATTGCAGAATCACTTCGATATGAGCTGGCTCCGTTGGGCATTGACTCTGTGATTGTTCAGCCTGGTGCATTCCAAACTGAACTTTTTCAAAAAGTAGTTTACCCATCGAACCATTCTGTGCTCAGCGAATATGGCGCAACAGCGAAGCATGTGGAAAACTTCTCAAAAACATTTACACAGATGATGAGCGGAGAGATTCCAAATCAACCGCAGCATGTCGTGGATGCCATCGTTCACTTGATCAACACACCTGCGGGACAGAGACCATTGCGAGTGACGGTCGATAAGATGATGGCTGGTCTAGCTGAGCCAGTTAATGATACCCAGGAAAAAGTACAGGAAGGACTTCTTGCGAGCCTTGGATTATCAGAACTCATTCAAACAAAAAACGCCTTAGTGGAAGCTTGAGTAAGTCAGTAGCTAGTTAGTATACTTCTCGTTCAAATTGTCTGCCATCGAAAGATGCGCAGACAATTTTTGTTTCACGACTATCTAAAAAAAGCGCTGTTTTTTTATGTTTCAAACGAATGACAAAAATCATCTTTAGAAATGTTCTAAATAGTTTGTTTAGAATTAATCTAAATAAATATATTTGTCCCGTTAAACTATTATATAAACAATGCTAAAACATCTATATACACTATCTATACTGTTGTTAATCAGTTTGTTAACAATTATCTCATGCGATGATAATGACGGCTCGGCCAGCATTCGCACCAAGATTGAATACAGCGCCGCGACCCCTGAAACGCCATATTCTCAGCTTTTTGTTGACAACCAGGGCCATACAACGGTGGATTTAACTGAAGGAAATACTCGTTTGAAAATGTTCCAGGCCCTCAATTATTATTCGACATCTTCAATCTCTGCGAATAGCAAGATTGATGCGGCCAAGCTCAAGAGTCTTTTTTCAAATACAGGTAATCACTTTTCGGATATTAGCACAAGTACGATAACTGTTGTTGGAGCCGATTTAAATAACTCAGGTTTTCAGTTGAGAAATGTTGTTGCTTCTTCCAAAAGTTCGACTGAAGCGGAAGTTGTGAGGACTAAAATTGAAAGCTTGTTTGATGAAATTGCTGCTGCAAGCAACTCGGTTACGACGACTGCGTCGAAAGGTGTCGCCGGTAAATTGGGAACATATCTTGTCGATGCCAGAGGAATTGAGATTGCACAAATAATTCAGAAAACAATGATCGGTGCACTCCAACTGGACTATATCGGAAACGTTTTAATGGATGAGGGTCTCACTGCTGACAATTATAAAACGGTGGGCGATAAAAATTATACGGCACTCGAACATAATTGGGATGTTGCTTACGGATTACTAACCCTAAATCCAATTTATCTTCAAGGCGCAACAAACGATGTTCGTAATAGCGTCGAGTTTGCAGCTGGATCTTACATCTGGGAATACAACAAGACGAACTATGCTAATATCTATCCTGCATATTTGAAAGGACGGATTGCCATTGTAAACAATGACAGGAAGGAGTTACAAACTCAGGCAACTTTCATTCGCACAGAATTTGAAAAAGCAATTGCTAACGCCGCCATCGGATATCTTGAAAAATGGAAAACTGGAACAACAGATGCTGCAAGAGCTCATGCCATTGGTGAGGGTGCTGGTTTCATCTACTCACTTCGTTTTGCCACATTGCATAATGCTGACGCTGCTTTCTCCGACAATATTTTGACCGCGCTACTCGGATCGGCAAATGGCTTTTGGGATTTGGACGTTGCCAAAATCAACGCGGCCTCAGACGCAATTAAGGCCAAGTTTAATTTGTAATTGGATCTAAAATAAAAAATGAATCAGGAGAGCGAGTGCTCTCCTCTTTCCATTTATAAGAATATGAATTTAGTAAAGAGTATTGCGGCACTTGTCATTATTATCATCGGCTTTGCGAGCTGCGGAGGTGGCGGATCCGAGCCTTCTCCTGTTGACAACAATAAGGACCGACAACTTATTTTGCAGCACTGGGCTGACAACATCATCATACCATCGTACACGAATTTCAAAGTAAAGTTTGATTTGATGGTGACTAAATCTGATGCGTTCTCTGCTACTCCTACGAATGCAACATTGCTTGAATTTAGAAATGCATGGGTTGATGCCTATAGTGAATGGCAGAAAGTTGAACTGTTTGAATTCGGTCCTGCCGATCGCACCACCCTGCGTAATTTCTTTAACATATATCCTGCTGATGTCGCAGGGATCACCGCCAACATTTCGAATGTATCAGTTAACCTGGATCTTCCAGGCGAATATTCACACCAGGGTTTTCCTACTTTGGATTATTTGATCAATGGAGTAGCAACCGATGACGCAGGAATTCTTGCATTTTACACTTCTCCAAATGACGGAACAAAAAGGCTTGAATATCTGAAGAGATTAGTGACACGAATGAACACGCTTATCTCCACTGTCATAAACGAGTGGAACGGAACATATCACGATACATTCACAAGCAAGACCGGACTAGATGCCGGATCATCTTTTGGCCTTGTTGTAAATAGTTTTGTTCTTCATTACGAGCGATACATCCGCTCTGGGAAATTTGGAATTCCATCCGGCGCAACAGTCGCGACTGCTGGGGTTACTCACCCGGAAAAAGTTGAAGCCGTATATAAGAAAGACATCTCGCTAACTTTAGCACAAAATGCACATAACGCAGCTGTAGGATTTTTCAACGGCACAAGCGTTAACGGAACTTCGGATGGGCCATCGCTGAAATCTTATCTCGATGCGTTGGGCGCTAAAGATGCAACAACCGGAACACTCTTATCAGAGATTATCAATGCTCAGTTCACCCTTATCAGCGCAAAGCTAACTACATTATCGCCGAGCCTATATGACCAGGTGCAGTCAAACAATCAATCGATGGTGGATGTTTATACAGCGATGCAGAAAGAAGTAAGGATCTTAAAACTGGACATGACTTCAGCGATTAGCATCACCATTACATACACGGATAATGATGGAGATTAAAAATTGATTCATGATCGGCAATTACCTGAAGCGGACAACATCAGCAGCACCTCTGGCAGTGTTTCGGATAGCGTTTGGCTTTTTGTTGTTCGCCGGAGTCATCCGCTTTTGGGCCAAAGGTTGGATCTATGATTTGTATATCAAACCTAAATTTTTCTTCACGTTCTACGGATTTGAATTTGTAAAACCACTCGGAGAATTCACCTACGTTGTATTTGCACTTTGCGCCATCGCTGCGCTGTTTGTTGCCGTGGGTTATTTCTATCGAATATCAAGTATCGCGTTGTTCCTGTCATTCACGTACATTGAACTGATCGATAAAACCACCTACCTCAATCATTACTATTTCATTAGCATGATTTCGCTGCTGATGATTTTTCTCCCGGCTCATTGTTATTTTTCCATTGATGCTTCAAGAAGCTCAGATTTGAAATCAGGTCTGGTACCATCTTGGACAATCGATTCACTGAAACTTTTTGTGTGCTTTCTATATTTCTTTGCCGGGATGGCGAAAGTAAATAGTGACTGGTTATTAAACGCTCAGCCACTGCGAATCTGGCTTCCGGCGAAAAATGATTTGCCGGTTATTGGAAAACTTTTCAACCACGTTTGGGTTGCTTACGCTTTCAGTTGGATTGGATGCATTTATGATCTTAGCATTGGATCTCTGTTATGGAACAAATCAACACGATTGTTCGCGTATTTTGCTGTAGTTGTATTCCACGTGCTCACTTCCATGCTCTTCCCTATCGGAATGTTTCCATACATCATGATTGCCACTGCGCTTATTTTCTTTTCGCCTCAATTTCATGAACGAATCATTTCAGCCATTTCGAAAATCCTGAAAGTGCCTTACACCGCATTTCCTTCAGAAAAAACATTTCAATATTCAAACTTCTCGCGAAAAGTATTACTGGCCTTCGTGACTATTTTTTTTATTGTTCAAATCGCCATGCCCTTTCGATACGCGCTCTATCCAGGAGAATTATTTTGGACGGAAGAAGGCTATCGTTTCAGCTGGCGAGTGATGCTAATGGAAAAGGCGGGACTGGCAGAGTTCACAGTACGAGATAAAACTGGAAAAGAAGTTCGGGTTGAAAACGCTGACTTTCTTACTCCATTGCAAGAAAAGCAAATGTCCTTTCAGCCAGACATGATCCTTCAGTACTCGCATTTCCTTCGAGATCATTATAGTAGCCAAGGTTATAATTCACCCGAAGTCTATGTAGACTCTTATGTAACATTAAATGGAAGGTTAGGGAGGCCTTTGATTGATCCCTATACTGACCTCGCAAAAGAAAAAGATTCATTTCGCCACAAGCCGTGGATATTAAGTTTGAACGATGAGATCAAGGGCCTTTAGCATTTTACTTTTCCTGTCCATCGCTATTGCCGCTCATGCGCAGTACCGAATCGCGGGGGTCGTTAGTTCTGATGATAGCACGAGTGTTGTAAAAGAATGTGTGATCTACCTCAATGATGGAACAAAGTCTGCCGTTACAGACAATCGCGGAAGATTCGTTTTCGATGATCTTGCCAATGGAACATACACTCTTCACTTCACGAGCCCCAAGTATAAATACGTTTCTGCAACAATAACCCTTTCGGGAAAGGATGCATTCGTAACGACTTATCTGCAATCACGCACTGAACAACTCGGTGAAGTTACCATAACAGATTCTTCTGCTAATTTCGGTTTTACAAGAATGCGTGCCGTGGAGAGCATGGGGATTTATGAAGGGAAAAAATCAGAGGTCATTCTTCCTGATCAACTTACCGTCAACTTATCGACAAATAATGCCAGGCAGGTTTATTCGCGCGTTGCAGGTTTGAATATCTGGGAAAATGACGGAGCAGGATTACAACTGAGTATTGGAGGACGTGGTCTTGATCCGAACAGAACTTCAAATTTCAATGTGCGACAAAACGGCTATGACATCAGCGCTGATGCACTGGGTTATCCTGAAAGTTACTACACACCTCCAACGGAAGGCATTGGGAAAATCCAGATTGTGCGAGGAGCTGCGTCTCTTCAATACGGAACACAATTCGGGGGGTTGATCAATTTCATTATGAAAAAACCTGTGGCTGATCGTAAGCTTGAGTTAACGGCACGGCAGACGGTGGGATCATTTGGTTTTACAAATTCATTTATCAGCGCAAGCGGAACAAACAACAAA
>CBQWHS010000279.1:0-5870 GCA_967728665.1 uncultured Chryseosolibacter sp.
AAAAATGCCGAAACGATTGGAACGTATTGGATAGAGGAGATTTTGAAATTACCGAAAGTTACTGCGGTGAGAGGAAGAGGGTTGATGATTGGAGTAGATTTGCCGGAATCGTTGAAGCAAGTTCGTCAGGATCTGCTTTTTAAACATCGTATCTTTACGGGTGAAGCAAAACCAAACACAATTCGTCTTTTGCCATCGTTGGCGCTTACAAAGCTCGAAGCCGATTTGTTTATACAAGGAATGAAACAAGAATTGCAATGAAGAATTTTATTTCCGTAGCCGATGCGCATGACATCAATGGACTTGTTCAAAAAGCGTTGGCTTACAAATCAGATCCTTTGCGGGATCGTGCACTCGGACATAATAAACGAATCGGATTATTATTTCTGAACCCAAGCATGCGAACAAGGCTCAGTACGCAGATCGCAGCAGCCAACCTCGGAATGGAAGCAATTGTTTTTAATGTTGGCCAGGAAGGATGGACGTTTGAATTCGAAGACGAAGCGATCATGAGTGGGACGTCCGTTGAACACGTGAAAGATGCCGCACCGATCCTTGGCAAGTACTTCGATGTGCTCGGCATCAGAACATTTCCATCGCTCCAAAATAAAGCTGATGATTATAGCGAACTTTACATCAAGCAGTTCATCAAATATGCCGGTGTTCCTGTCGTGAGTCTTGAGAGCGCAACACTCCATCCCCTTCAGAGTTTGACGGATATATTAACCATTACAGAAAACTTTAAAGAAAAACGCAGACCAAAAATTGTGCTCACCTGGGCGCCACACGTAAAGGCTTTGCCTCAGTGTGTGGCGAATAGTTTTTCGCAGTGGATCACCAATTGGGGGCACGCCGATTTTGTCATCACGCATCCCGAGGACTATGAACTTGATCCATCGTTCACGAAAGGAGCATCGATCACTCATGACCAGGATTACGCTTTGCGCGATGCGGATTTTGTATATGTGAAGAACTGGAGCACATACAATGACTATGGACGGATTTATTGTAACGATCCCGGGTGGATGCTTACAACGGAAAAGTTGTTGCAGACAAATCATGCACGTGTTATGCATTGCCTTCCCGTTCGCAGAAATGTGGAGTTAAGTGATGAGGTGCTGGATAGCTTCAACAGCATTGTAACACAGCAGGGTGCGAATCGTGTGTGGGCTGCTCAAGCCGTGTTGAGTGAAATGCTGAATGGGATAAAAAAATAAAACATCATGAATCGATTATTCATCATCAAGATTGGTGGAAACGTTTTGGATTCACCTGAAGCGCTTTCGAAGTTTCTGAGCGACTTTGCGTCAATCAAGGAACCAAAAATTCTGATTCATGGTGGAGGAAAGATTGCGACTAAAATCGGTAATCAACTTGGCATTGAATCGAACTATGTCAACGGTCGAAGAATTACGGATTCCGAAACACTTGATCTTGTCACCATGGTTTATGGTGGATTAGTCAATAAACAAATAGTCGCAAACCTTCAGAAACTCGGTTGCAACGCGATCGGCCTTACGGGTGCAGATGGAAATGTGATCAGGGCGACAAAACGACCAGTGAAGGATGTTGACTTTGGGTATGTTGGTGATATCAGACCAGACAGCGTGAACACGTCACTTTTACATTTTTTATTAAAGCAAAATACCGTTCCTGTGTTTGCACCGCTAACGCATGCTGATGGGAAAATGCTGAACACAAATGCTGACACCATTGCATCGGTGTTAGCGGTAGCCATGAGTAAACACTTCGATGTGCGTTTGATTTTTTGTTTTGAAAAAAAGGGTGTTTTAAAAGATGTGAACGATTTGAGTTCAGTAATTCGCCATCTTCCAAAAAAACTCTATGACGACTTGCTAAACAAAAAGGCATTTGCCGATGGGATACTTCCTAAACTGGAAAATTCTTACGCAGCCATTAATGCTGGTGTAAAAGAAGTGTTGATTGGAGAGGCTGGCGATCTTGTTAAAAACACAGGTCAGGAAACGGAAGGAACATTAATCACGATGTAAATTATGTTTCTGATCAATATCATTTAAAATACAATCACGGAAACGCAAAATGCAGACGGATCAGAGACTAGATGAAATTGCTGTTGGCTTATTAGAGCAATTGATTGCAATTCCTTCGTTTAGCAAAGAGGAGGATAAAACCGCGCAGGTTCTTGAAGGTTTTTTAAGACAGCACAACATTTCTTGCGAACGAAGAGGAAATAACGTTTGGGCAAAAAACAAATATTTTAATCCAGACCTTCCCACCATTCTCCTTAACTCTCATCACGATACTGTTCGTCCAAACCCTGGTTATACACGCGATCCCTTTGCTCCAACCATAGAGAACGAAAAACTTTTTGGATTGGGCAGCAATGACGCCGGCGGCCCATTAGTATCATTGATGGTTACGTTTCTCTATTTTCACGCCCTGCAAAATCTGAAATATAATTTCGTGATGGCGGCCACGGCAGAAGAAGAAATCTCCGGCACTGGTGGTATTGAAAGCATTTGGGACATGCTTCCGAAAATAGAATTTGCAATTGTTGGCGAGCCCACACTGTGTAACATGGCAATCGCTGAGAAGGGTTTGATGGTGCTTGATTGCATTGCTAAAGGCAAGGCGGGTCACGCAGCAAGAGAAGAGGGAATTAATGCCATTTACGAAGCGATAAAAGATATAGAATGGTTTCGCACGTACAGGTTTCCAAAAGTGTCGCCAACACTGGGTTCAATAAAAATGACTGTGACCATCATCAATGCAGGAAAGCAACACAACGTTGTTCCTTCAGAATGTTTGTTTACGGTGGATGTTCGGGTAACTGATATGTATACACTTGAGGAAGTGCTAGACATCATTAAATCAAATGTATCCAGTACGGTTACACCACGTTCCCTTCGTATGCGTTCGTCCGGAATTCCACAAGATCATGTGTTGGTTTCGGCTGCGAAGAAGTTGAACATCGAAATGTATGGATCACCAACAACTTCGGATCAGGCATTGATTCCCGTTCCGTCAGTAAAAATGGGCCCAGGTGACAGCGCACGTTCACATACCGCTGACGAATTCATTTTCCTTGCTGAAATTGTAAAAGGAATTGACAGCTACATTGCTTTATTAAACCAGATTGTCCACTAATCGCCTTTGGCGTTATTTGATTATTTTCACCATGAATTTTAACGCTAAGCTCCACGAATGAAACTTTGGCAAAAAGATAAATCATCACTGAAGGAAGTAGAGAAATTTACGGTTGGAAACGATCCGATAATGGATATGTTTCTGGCGAAGCATGACGTGTTGGGCTCGCTTGCTCATATTCGAATGTTGGAATCAATTGGCTTGCTGGAGAAAAATGAATTGAATTCGTTAACGGCTGAACTAAAAAATATTCATCAAAATATCGTTGCTGGAAGTTTTAAGGTTGAAGAAGGCGTTGAAGATATTCATTCGCAGGTGGAGCTTGAGTTAACGCGAAGACTGGGTGATGTCGGAAAAAAAATTCATAGTGGCCGTTCGAGAAACGATCAAGTGCTTGTTGACATTAAATTATTCTTGCGTTCAGAGATCGATGAAATCGTTTCGGAAGTAAAGAATCTGTTTGAATTATTGATTCAACAAAGTGAAAAGCACAAGAGCGATTTGTTGCCTGGATATACACATCTCCAACTGGCGATGCCATCTTCTTTCGGGCTTTGGTTTGGCGCATACGCCGAAAGCCTTATCGATGATTTGATTACACTCCAGGCTGCGTATCGTGTTGTCAATAAAAATCCATTAGGATCAGCGGCCGGTTACGGATCGTCTTTTCCATTAAACAGAACCATGACAACAGAACTGCTTGGGTTTGAAAATCTGAATTATAACGTTGTCTATGCGCAGATGGGCCGCGGAAAAACCGAGCGCATCGTAGCCGCAGCATTAGCAAATATTGCCGGTACGTTGGCGAAGTTGTCGATGGATGCTTGTCTGTTCATGAACCAGAATTTTGGCTTCATTAGTTTTCCGGATGAACTAACGACCGGTTCGAGCATTATGCCTCACAAAAAGAATCCCGACGTCTTTGAATTAATTCGCTCTCGATGCAACCAGATTATGGCGCTGCCAAACGACATTAGTATGATGACGGTTAATCTTCCGTCTGGTTATCACCGTGATCTTCAATTGTTGAAAGAAAGTTTGTTTCCCGCCATACAGCAGCTTAAGGACTGCTTGAGAATGACGCAGCTGATGTTATCAAATGCGTCCATCAAGCAAAATATCCTGGATGATGACAAGTATAAATATTTGTTTAGTGTAGAAGAAGTAAACAAACTTGTTTTATCGGGCATGCCATTTCGGGATGCTTACAAAACTGTTGGTCGTGCTATTGAAAAAGGCGACTACATGCCATCATCAACTGTGAATCACACACATGAAGGAAGCATCGGCAACCTCAATCATAGTGAGGTGAAAAAAATGTTCGAGGAGGTTGTGAATTCTTTTGAATTCAATCGCTACCGGTCAAGTATCAAATCGCTTTTGTCATAACGGTTGCTAATTTCATCACGGTCTGAATTCCTGTAGAATTTGCTCCTCAGGATTGTCTCTTATGTGAACACCTGAGTCTAAGTTGTTCTGGCATATGATTTTATTTTAATAGACCGCGAGAGTATAGAGGTATAGGTTTCTCGCCAAGGTTAAAATAAACGAAAAGCCTATGAACAGAAAAGAGAGCGCTGAAAAGAAGGAGACCAGGCTTCATGATTTCCCGGAATCACAAGTCGGTTTTCCCGAACGGAATGATGCGACATGCCCTGTTGAAACTGAGCGTGTACATGTTGATCTTGACACGTTGAATATATCAAGAAAAAGCAATCGGGAGTTAGACCGCGAATTAGGTGGGAGAACACTTGACCGAGGCTAGAGAATCGTAGGGGAGAGAAGGGAGAGGAAAACGTCTGGTCCTGTAAGATCAGGCGTTTTTTATTTTTAGGTGCCACAAGGAGAGACGAAGAATTACACACCACATCATAACAACAATTGAAAACTATTTTTGATGCCTTTTGCCAATTCATTTTTCGCAGCTTTATTCTTATTTGTTTCGTTATGCCTTCGTGCTACTCTCAAACGCGATCTTCATCTTCTCCCGATCAAATTCTTTTTCATTGTTTGCTAACCATACAGTAGCCACACCGTTTCCAATGATATTTGTGATGGCCCTGGCCTCCGACATAAATCGATCTACACCCAACAGCAACGCAAGGCCTTCAACTGGAATTATTTTCACAGCAGAAAGCGTAGAGGCCAGCACAACGAAGCCACTTCCAGTTACACCAGCTGCACCCTTTGAAGTAATGAACAGAATTCCAACAATGGAGAAGATTTGCGTCCAAGTAAGCTCAACGCCAAAAGCCTGTGCTAAAAAAATTGTCGCCATGGATAAATAGATCGTTGTTCCGTCCAGGTTGAAAGAATATCCGGCAGGCACAACGAGTCCCACTACTGACTTGGAGCAACCCATGCGTTCGAGCTTTTCCATTAACGATGGAAGCCCCGCCTCCGATGAGGACGTTCCCAACACAATCAGAATTTCTTCTTTGATGTATCTGAGAAATTGAATAATGGTGATGTTGTACGTTTTCAGAATAAAGTGCAGTACAACAAAAATGAAAATTGCCATAGTCGAATACACAGTGATCATTAGGCTTGCGAGCGGAACAAGGGTGGCTATTCCATATTTGCCTATCGTGAAGGCCATTCCACCAAAGGCGCCAATAGGAGCAAAGCGCATGACAAAGTGCAGCGCTTTGAATACGTACGAGGAAATTATTCGCAGATAATAAATGATAATCGGTGCTGATTTTATTTTGCTGATGACAATGCCACTGATGATCGAAACT
>CBQWHS010000280.1:0-5862 GCA_967728665.1 uncultured Chryseosolibacter sp.
CAATAAACAATGTTTTCAGTTTCAATGAAAAGCAAATGATCAGAGGCTGTAAGGGCGATTCTTTTTGGTTTTGCTTTTGTGTTTTTAAATGCATGGAAAAGAATTTCCATTTGATCCCGAGAAATTTTCTGCCTGTTTGTCACAGCTTTCTTCATCGCGATTTTCAGATCTTCTGGATCAATAGGTTTTAATAGATAATCAATGGCGCTTATTTTAAAGGCCTTAACTGCAAATTTATCGTAAGCTGTTGTAAAAATAACGTCGAATTGGTAATCTTTAATTTGCGCGAGCATTTCGAACCCATTCATCTGTGGCATCTCAATATCAAGGAAAACCAAGTCAGGCTTTAATGATTTTATTGTTTCAATACCTTCTTGTCCTGATTGACACCTGGCTACAATTTCAACTTCGGGGCAATATTTTTTAATGTGCCGTTCTAGTATTTCAATACAATGGAGCTCATCGTCAACTATAATTGTTTTCATGTTCTGGTGGAATTTGTGGTAGTTAAAAATTTTTATTTGGAATTTTAGTGTGACGCGAGTACCACTCGCAATGCTCCTGGAGTTTTCAGATCATCAAATTACAATTGGTGGTTAATGGATTTTCTCTTATTGATGATGAGCATTCGCTCTTTCGAAATTTTCATTCCATACAATTTGCCTTCGTTCGTGCTTCCACTCTTAAATGTTTCCGATTTATCTCTACCTTTCAAATAATTGAAAATTCCAACTAAATTGACTAGCTCATTCCGAAGCAAAACAACCATCAACGTAAACTGGTAAATGTGGTAGTATCAGTATTGAGTTTTCGGTTGACAATGACCCGTGTTTTTAGAGTGGAACGCTTTTTCGTTTGAAGACGATGTTTTGAAACAGCCGATGGAAATGGCATTTTTTTCTTGTTTTTTTATGAAAGAAGTAATCGATGAAAGAGAAGAGGTTGAATCTGCAGATTTTTATAACATGCTAATTCACTAATCTCAGAACACCAACCATTCCATTCTGTATTCGGCCCGGGAACAGCTCGCGTCAAAAGGTCCACCGAGTGTTTCAATAGTTAATCTAAACGCCCCAATTTTTTCTTTAAAAAAAATATGCTTCGAATGATATAGATCGAGATCTATCGTTTGACCTACAACCGCAGGTATTTTTACTTTCAATTCTGTCGCCTCACCTTGCTTGTTCTCTTTTTTCCAGACACGTTTTCCTCGGTAATAAATTGATAGATTATCGGATGCTGCTGAATAATTTTTATTTAGGCGGAGAAGAAAACAAGTAATCTGCGTCATGGTTTTTTTTCATAAAGAACGCATGAATTTGTGATTGAGATTACCGAAAACAAAAGTAGTTATTGATCGGAATTTTGATTGAGTATTGCACACGCTTTGTGATTGGCGAACGCTTTCGGTTTAGCGTAAAAAAATTGGCAGTTGTGGTGACAACCGAGAATTGGTTTCGATTCCAATTACCCAAACCCTCGGTGATATTATTGACTACTCATTTTTAAAAGCACTTTAATCACAAAACCTGCCATTTGCTAAACATCGATCAGCAATTCCATTTAAATAGGATACACTTGTTTCGGAATATAGGCATCAGGATAGACATTTTGGTATATGCGTACTAACAGCCGGCAAAGAAGCGATTCAAATGAGTTAATTGAAAATGTTGTTTATCCAACATCAAACAAACCGACTATGTCAACATCATCATTGCAAAATATTCTTAGTGGGTATGAGGAATACACTCTCGATGTAAACGGAAATATTATAAGTAGTAATCTTGAAGTTGTGAACATCACGGGATATGAAGAGTGGGAGGTAATCGGAAAACACGTGTCGCTATTCTATGGCGAAGCTGGTATCGCCAAGAATCAGTGGACGGATGATTTAAATCAAGCCCTTCACAAAGGAAAATTAACGGTAAATGCTCCGATGCTAAAGAAGAACAATATCCCTTTTTTGGCGTCGGTTAAAATTGTGTCATTAAAGAACTCGATCCAAGCGCATACAGGTTTTCGAATTACCTTGAGCGATGCTATGTCTAAGGCATTTAATAACACCAAGTTGAAACGGATTCAAGGTGGGTATATCAATCTGTTTGAGAATTCAGTAATTGGAATCTTCAAGTTTAACCCCTTTACGGGCAAGGTATTGGTTCTGAATCAAAAGGCACAGGAAATATTAGGAATGAGCTGGAATGAAAATCTCACCATGAGGAATATTTTTGATACCGACACCGGCTACACAAAATTTGTGAATATGCTGCTTCAAGACAAAAAAGTGTCGGCATTTGAGTTCTCCGCGTCTTCAGCCACCGCTGAATCGAAATGGTTATCTATCGATTGCAAATATTTTGCCCAGGAGAAATTTGCCGAAGGGGTGGTACTCGATATTACAAACCGGAAAGTTCAAGAGCTTGAAGTGTTCAAATTAAAAAAAGAATTGGATGATTTTATTTATCATGCTTCTCATGATTTGAGATCTCCGCTCTCAAGTATTCTTGGATTAATAAATCTGATCAATATGGCAAATCCAACCAAATTGATTGAACAGTATTCGAAGCTTATTCATGAACGAGTTCATCACATGGATATTTTACTGAAGGACCTTTCGACGATTACTTTTAACAATCACACCGCACCTGTGTATGAACAAGTTCATCTGGCCGAGGAGCTTGCCAATATCGTGGATGAGTTCTCTTACCAGAACGACAGGCTGAAATTGTTGATGGACGTAAACAATGGTGTAACGATATTCAGTGACATCATGCGTTTTAGAACAATCATTCGAAACCTGCTTTCCAACGGAATTAAATATCATAACCCGATGATTACAGACCCATACGTAATAATTCGTGTGACTAAGGGCGAGAATAAGATTTTACTGAAAGTTGAGGACAACGGCATTGGGATGGATGATGGACAGTTGATGCGCATTTACAGCATGTTCAATCGGGGTCATCACACCCTTAGTGGTTCAGGTCTCGGTCTTTATATCGTGAAATCAATGGTCGAAAGAATTCATGGAAAAATAAAATTTACTTCGCGACTTGGTAAGGGAACACAATTCATGATTGAGCTTCCGATATCACCACCTGAAACGACCGAATTATGACACCAGCACAAATTCAAATTATTCGATCATCGTGGGAATATATTCTCAAACACAAAAGTGATTCGGGCTTAATCTTTTATGATCGGCTCTTTGAAATTGATCCAACATTGCGGTTACTATTTCGAAATGATATTAAGGTTCAAGCGAATAAATTGATTTCAATGATTTCGTTCGTGCTACAAAAGCTAAATGATACAGATACGTTGGCCGGAGAGCTAAAAGCCTTGGGATCAAAACATGCCGGCTATCACGTTAAGCCGGAACATTATGCTCCGGTTGGCTTAGCATTGCTCTGGATGTTGGAAAAGGGACTAGCCAATCAATGGACAACTGAAGTAAGAAACGCGTGGATGGCGGCTTACACGAAAATTTCCGAGACCATGATGGTTGGGCACTAAGTGTTATGGGATTTCCTTGTTACGGTATTGCAAAAATATGATCGATATCCGTTTGAACCTTCCGCACGGTAATCAGCAACCATGAAAATCTCCCCAAGCAAGTCTGTTGATTACTTGCTACTTTTCTTAATCACAGACCTTCAAACACCCTCAAAGTCGTCAAATAATATTAATAGGATTCATCTCATTGATCTTTATTAAGCGAAAATAAGAATCGCTCTAATAGGAGTAGCCTTTGTTCACTACTGCAAATGAAGCGGCATAATAGTTCAGTTTTCGAAACAAAAGATTTATCATGACACATTGCAATAAGGCAATGGTGAATTCTTAATAACTAGGATATAAAAGACCAGAGATAGATTGGATGTTTTCTCATCGTGAAAACGTTGAGAATTGTTTATGCGGAAGATGGTTTCGGTACTTCTGTCGGAGCAGGAGGTGGAACTGTTAACGGTTCTCTCTCCGGCTGAATTTCCGGTTCTTTTACTGGCCACGTAGTCGGAGGTTCAGGAGATGGAATGGTTTCCGGATTCCTATCTGGAACCGGAACCTCGGTGGGCTGCTTTGGAAGATCGTTAAACATAGATATGTCTTTGGTAAAAAGTCATACCTCGAAGCTTCGTTAGTTCAAGTCTTTCACGTTGCATTTCCAAAAGGACATTGTGTCATTTTGAGCATTTCTTATTTGCGATGGAAAATTACCCCATGAATCGCACAGCATTTATCGGCATAATTTTTCCATTTATATACATCAGATGCATTTCATTCATTTATATGGTAAACAACGGGTAAACATGAGAACCAAATTTTCTGTTGGTCAAATTCAAAAAGAAGATAGTCAAATAGTTACTCGATTAACTAATTGCTACCTCCACGATAACGGAATGTTTCCCATTTTTTTTTATCAGTCGATAGGTTCCGGCGATTTTCGTAAGCGAATCGTTGATAAACACGTTTCGTGCACTTTATGCTTATGCCATCTTTCGACAGCACAAATGAAGATTTCAATAGTCCGAAGTTTCAGGTGCAACCCGGGAAAAAAAATCGCGAATTGATAGAAACCGAGGAAACGGAGCGTTATCAATCAATTCTAAACATTCTACAAGGCTATGAGGAATTTGTTCTTGACCCCTCCGGTATAGTCATTAGCAGCAATCTCGAAGCAGTCAATATTACTGGCTATGAGGAATGGGAAATTATTGGCAAGCACATTTCGATTTTCTACCCAATGATAGAACAATTGCAGAAGAAACCAGAATCAGATTTGCTGAAAGCGGAGCGTCAAGGCAAGCTTATCAGTTCCGGCCTAAGAGTGAAAAAGAGAGAAATTCCTTTCTGGGCGAAAATCAAAATAGTTTGTATGAAAAATGAATCGGAAGCTGTTCGTGGTTTTCGAGTGACTATTAAAGATGCTACGCATCGGGCGATGTATAACTTCAACATGAAGAGCATTCGCGATGAGTATCTTCATCTATTTAACAATTCGTTCATCGGCATATTCAAGTTTCGAAAAGAAGATGCGCATGTAGTGATGGTAAATGAGATGGCCGAAAAAGTGCTTGGAGGCAAGCGAAACGATGTAACATTATTCAGTAGTTTTTTCGAGAATGAAAATGAATTTCTAAAATTGATTGACAACCTTGAGCGGGATAAAAAAGTAGAGGAGTTTGAATTTAAATTAAAAACAGAAAATAATGATGAACGTTGGTGCTCATTAAGTTGTCGGTTTTTTTTGATAGGTGGATTTGTTGAAGGCATCGTAATAGATGTTACTGAAAAGCGGAGACAAATTGAAACGCTGCAGAAGGTAAATGATGAACTCGACAGTTTCATATATCACGCCTCGCATGATCTTCGCTCGCCACTCACAACAATGATCGGATTGGTTAATCTTATCCAGGTCGACAATTCATCCATAGAAAAAACAAAAGGCTATTGTGGTATGTTAACGGATCGCATCCTTCATCTTGATGGATTGCTGAGAGACCTGGTCGCAATAGCGTTCAACAATAAAAATCCGATTTGTAGTGAAAGAATTCAAGTCGAAATGCTTCTTAAATCGGTTCTGAAAGAATTTGAATCTCATTTTCCACAAGTTAAAGTTGGAACCAAAATAACTGAAGAAGCTGCTTTCTTTTCTGATGTTGTGCGCGTGACAACCATCATTCGAAACCTTGTATCGAATTCTTTCAAATACCACAACAGGGAAGCGGAAACATCCGCTCGCATCGATATAAACATAGCCGTTCAGAAAGAGATGACGCATATCGTGATCATGGACAATGGAATTGGAATTCGCGAGCCCTATCTGGAAGATGTCTACAAACTTTTCTTTCGTGCTGATTC